>JAAYBA010000621.1 GCA_012719085.1 Planctomycetota bacterium | reverse complement strand
GATCAAGATGATCGGCTTCGACGCCTGGCCGATGGTCGTCGATGGGCTGGAGAAAGGCGACCTCGACAGCCTGATCATCCAGAACCCGTTCAAGATGGGCTATGAAGGAGTCAAGGCGATCGTTCGCCACATGCAGGGCCAGACCGTCCCCAAGGAGGTCGATACCGGCGTGGAGCTGATCACGCAGGATCGCCTTGCCGACCCGAAGGTCCGGGAGCTTCTCGGCTCGCAGATATGAACGTCGGCCCGGCACAGACTGTTGCCCGTCGTCAGACCGCCCTGCGGATGACGGGAATCTCGAAGCGCTTCGGCCCGGTCCAGGCGCTGTGCGATGTGACATTCGGCGCCCGCGCCGGCAGCGTTCACGCCCTGGTCGGCGAAAATGGGGCGGGCAAGTCCACGCTGATGAAGATCCTTGCGGGGGTCTATCAGCCGGACGCCGGGACCATCGAGATTCACGGCCGCTCGCACACACTGGCCAATCCCGCCGAGGCGATCGAGGCGGGCGTCTCGATGATCTACCAGGAACTCGACCTGGCCGAGCACCTGACGGTGGCCGAGAACATCTTCCTCGGCGCCGAGCCGCGAGGCCGTCTGCCGTTCACCGTAAGCCACCATCAGATGACCGCCCAAACGCGACAGCTTGCCGAGCGATACCACTTCGACATCCGCCCGGACGCCAAGGTCGAAGACCTCCCCACCGGCGACTGCCAGATCGTCGAAATCCTCAAGGCCCTGCGACGAAACGCCTCGATCATCGTGATGGACGAGCCGACGTCGTCGCTGTCCGAACGCGAGACGGTCCGGCTCTTCGAGGTCGTCCGCCAACTCCGCCAGCAGGGGCTCGCCATCGTCTATATCTCGCACCGGCTCGAAGAGGTCGCCGCACTGGCCGACGAGGTCAGCGTCCTGCGCGACGGCCGGCTCGTGCACTCCGAGCCGGTCCGGCAACTGGATGTCCCCCGGATCGTCCACCACATGGTCGGCCGGGAACTGACGGACTTCTTCCCGCAACGCAATGCGACCGTCGGCGACGTGCTCTTTGAGGTCAATGGCCTGTCGTCCGAAGCGGGCGTATGCGACGTCGGCTTCGCCATCCATCGGGGCGAGATCGTCGGCATGGCCGGCCTGGTCGGCGCCCGACGCACTGAGGTCGCTCGGGCCATCTTTGGTGTCGATCCGAAGACGGCCGGACGGGTCACCCTGGACGGCCGGGAACTAAACGTCACCTCGCCGGCCGAGGCCATCGCCTGCGGGATCGCCCTGCTGACCGAAGACCGCAAGCGAACGGGCCTGTGCCTGCAACTGCCCTGTAGCTGGAACATCACGCTGCCGAACCTCGCCCAGATCGGAATGCAGCGCCTGATCCGCCCGGCGCAGGAGCATCGCATCGCCGCCGAGGCGGGTGCGCGGATGGCCGTAAGATGGGCCGGCCCTGAAGCGCCTACCGATTCGCTGTCCGGCGGCAACCAGCAGAAGCTGCTCGTCGCCCGATGGCTCTTAGCCAATTCGACGTTCATGATCTTCGACGAGCCGACGCGCGGTATCGACGTGGGTGCGAAGGCCGAGGTCTACGGCCTGCTCAACCGCCTGGCCGAACAGGGCAAGGCGATTCTGTTCATCTCGTCGGAATTGCCCGAGCTGTTCGGGATCGCCGACCGGATCCTTGTGATGCGCCGCGGCAGGCTCGTCGGGAACCTCACCACGAAAGAGACGACGCCGGAGCAGGTCATGCACCTGGCGGCCGTCGAGGAGAATTGAATGAGCAAGGTCGTCAGACAACTGCTGCCCTTCGCCACCCTGGCGATCCTCGTCGCGGCCCTGTCGGCCCTCGAACCGGACACCTTTCTGACAACCGAGAACTTCCTCAACGTGCTCAGCCGCTCGAGCGTCAACGGCATCATCGCGATGGGCATGACGGCGGTCATCATCAGCGGGGGCATCGACCTTTCCGTCGGCTCGATGCTGGCGTTGGCCGGGATGGTCGGCGCGGGCGTCCTGCTCAAGGTCGGCGGTCCGGCGGCCGGGGCCTGGGCGTGCTTCCTGGGAACAATGGTCGGCATCGGCACGGGCCTTCTTTGCGGCCTGCTCAATGGGACGCTCATCACCAAGCTCAAGCTGCCGCCGTTCATCGTAACGCTTGGGACGATGAGCGCGTTTCGCGGCGCATCCTACATCATCAACAACAGCAAGATGTTCGATGTCCCGATGTACACGTTCCTCGGCCAGAGCACTCTGCTCGGCGTCCCGGTCAGCGTCCTGATCCTGGCGATCGTGGTGCTGTTCGGGTTCTTCGTGCTGCGGTACACGCCGCTGGGCCGCTACACCTACGCCATCGGCTCGAATCGGCAGGCGGCGTTTCACGCGGGCGTCAACGTGGACCGCAACCTGATTGCGATCTACAGCATGATGGGCGCGTTCGTCGGGCTGGCCGCGATGATCCAGACCAGCCGGACCATCTCCGCTCAGCCAACAGCCGGCATCAGCCTGGAGCTCGACATCATCGCGGCCGTCGTCATCGGCGGCGCCAGCCTCGCCGGAGGCCGGGGCACCGTCGTCGGAACAATCGTCGGGACCCTGCTCATCAGCTTCCTGCGGAACGGATGCACCCTGCTGGGCATCTCGACGAATATCCAGCTCGTGGTCATCGGGGCCATCATCATTGGCGCCGTAGCCCTCGACCAGATCGCCCGCTCCCGGGCCGACACGCCGTAACGTGAAATGAATCCATCAGGAGGACCTGACATGTCGGAAACACTCTCACGCAGACGATTCCTCGGAACGACTCTCGCCACGGCCGGCATGCTGTCGTTGCACGGCACGCCGCAACCGACGGCGCGGGCCGCATCGCCCGCGTCCGACGAGTTCCCGTTCAAGATCTCGCTGGCCCAGTGGTCGTTGAACCAGGGCCTGTTCGGCCGGGCCGAACCGAAGATCGACAACCTCGATTTCGCCCGCATCGCGCGCGAGCTGGGCATCGACGGGCTCGAATACGTCAATCAGTTCTTCATGGACAAGGCCCGCGACCGCAGCTACCTGACCGAGATGAAGAAGCGCGCCGACGACCACGGCTGCGAATCGGTCCTGATCATGTGCGACAACGAGGGCCACCTCGGCGATCCCGACGAGGCGAAGCGCCTCCAGGCCGTCGAGAACCACGTCAAATGGCTCGAAGCCGCCAGGTTCCTCGGATGTCACTCCATCCGGGTCAACGCCCATTCGCAGGGCAGCTTCGAGGAACAGCAGAAGCTCGTCGCCGACGGTCTGGGCCGGCTCTGCCGGCGCGGCGCCGAATACGGACTCAACGTGATCGTCGAGAACCACGGCGGCCTGTCCTCCAACGGCCAGTGGCTCGTCGGCGTGATGAAACTCGTGGACCTGCCCAACTGCGGGACGCTGCCCGACTTCGGCAACTTCGGCGACTACGACCGCTACCTCGGCGTCGAAGAACTCATGCCCTACGCCAAGGGCGTCAGCGCCAAGGCGACGCAGTTCGACGACCAGGGCAACGACCCGAACACCGATTTCTTCCGCATGATGCGCATCGTCCGCGACGCGGGCTACCGGGGCTACGTCGGCATCGAGTCCGGCGGTCGCCGGATGACCGAGATCGAGGCCGTCCAGGCGACCCGCCGTCTACTTCAGCGGGTCTTCGACCAGCAACGGCGCACGGAGCCCATCTTCAAAGGCGTCGATCTCGACGGATGGACAAAGATCGCCGGCGGACAGTGGACCGTCGAGGACGGTGCGCTCGTCGGACGCAACGGACAGGACTGGACCACCGATCCGGAGAAGACCGGCTCGTGGCTGCAATACAAATGGCCCGTCCGCGACTTCCGGCTGGAGCTGCAATACAACATGAGCGAGCGAGGCAACAGCGGCGTCTTCTTCCGCTCGGCGACGGAGAAGAATCCCGCTTTCACCGGCTACGAGATGCAGATCACCAATTACGGCGGCGCGCCGAACAAGAGCGGCACGCCGGGCGCTCTGTACGACGTGATCGCGCCGAGCCGGCACGCCGCCCGACCGGCCGGCCAGTGGAACAGCGTCACGATCACCGCCCAGGGCCCGCGCATCGCCATCGATATGAACGGCCTGCGGATCGTGGATACCGAACTGGACCGCTCGATGCACGGCTACATCGGCCTGCAGAACCACGACGACCGTACCACCATCCGATTCCGCAACCTCCGCCTGGAGGTGCTGTAGGTCTGCATGCAGGCCGTCTCGGACCGGAACTCAATCAGGCCAGAAGTACGAAAGGACGTCCAATGAAGTGCATTGTTGCGGCTGTGTGGATCTCGTTGTCTTTGGCGGCCGGCTCGTGCCTTGCCGCGGGGAACCGGTTCGGCCAGACCGGCGACAAGGACTGGCTCAAGGACGCCAAGTACGGGGTGTTCGTGCATTATCTGGGCGGCGGCGACGACTGGAACGAGAAGGTCGATTCGTTTGACGTCGCGAGGTTCGCCTCCCAGATCGAGCAGAGCGGTGCGGCGTATCTGATCTTCACCCTGGGTCAGAATTCGGGATACTACTGTAGTCCGAATGCAACGTACGAGCGATACGCCGGGGTGGAGACAGGCCGGCGTTGCTCGCGGCGCGATCTGCCGATGGAGATCGCCGACGCCCTCGGCGCCAAGGGCATTCGCCTGATGCTCTATCTTCCCTCGCGCAGTCCCCAGCAGGACAAGCAGGCCATGGCCGGACTCGGCGACGTCCACGAACGGCAGCCCGCGCCGCAGGAGTTCACGCGCAAGTGGTCCAACGTCATCGCCGAGTGGTCGCTCCGTTACGGCACGAAGGTTTCGGGCTGGTGGTTCGACGGCTCGTACAACACCGCAGGCTGGGACGATCTGTCGAAGCCGTACAACTGGAATACCTGGGCCGCCGCCGTCCGTATGCACAACCCCAACAGCATCATTGCCTTCAATCCCGGCGCCGAGATCAAGCACGCCTTCAAGAAGCTCACCGACCGGCAGGACTACACCGCCGGCGAGCAGAACGACTTCGGCGCGACCCCGCAATCGCACCCCGCGCCGCAGGGCCTTCAGTGGCAGATCCTCTCCTATCTCGGCACGGCCTGGGCCCGGGCCGATGGGCCGCGAAAGGACGATGCGTGGATGATCGACTACATCCAGAACGTGCACCAGCAGGGAGGTGTTGTCACGATCGATGTGCACGTCGCCTCGGACGGCACGATCTACGAGCCCCATCTCAGGCAGCTCATCGCGATCCGGCGGGCCCTGCGATGACGGGCCCCGGCGAACACACCCTTTCACAGGGCCTTTCCAGGCCCCTTGAGACAGCCCGTGAGCACCCATGACGGTTTCGTGTGACTCTTGAATTGCGGCCCTCTTCCTGCTATACTGAGATGTAGTGGCCGGAGGTGTACGGGCGAGCCGGGCGAAGGTGGGCTTGGTCCAGGTTCGGGCCGAGAGGAGGACGACAGCGTATGGGAGCGAATGAGAGGCGAAGGCTTGCGTGGGCGCTTGTGCTGTTCGGCATATCGTTTCTCGTTGCGCCGATTCAGGCCGATGAGGGCGTCGTCCGGACGAGTTGTTATGTGTTTGAGCCCGAGCGGAGCACGATCGTGCAGACGGGCGGCTTTGTCGGCGTGCACTGGACGTATGCCGTCGAGGGTCGGTTCTGCCTGATCCTCGATTCCGATGAGGGGACCGCCCGATTCGAACGCATCGACGCCAACGCGGTCGACGCGAGCGAGCCGGTGCGAACGCTGGACCCGAACGCCGTCTTCAACCTGACGGCCCTGGCCGGCGACGTCGCGGGCGAGACGATCGAGTTTGCCGGCCAGACCGACGACGGCAGCAGCGTCCATCTGACGCTCGCATTCGCAGACCACACCGTCCACCTGACCGGCCAAACCACCCCGCCGCCCAACAGCGCCGACTTCTTCCTCTTCAGTATCGACGCCCTCGCCACCCGCAAATACGCCGGCGGCACCGGCGACCCCAACACCCCCTACCAAATCGCCACCGCCGAGCAAATGAACACCATCGGCACCTGCCCCGAAGACTGGGACAAGCACTTCATCCTGACCGCCGACATTGACCTGTCGCCATTCGACGCCAAAGACGGCCGACCCGCATTCAACATCATCGCACCGGACGTCAACACGGAAGATTGGGACTTCCGAGACACCCCTTTCGCTGGGGTTTTTGACGGTGGCGGCCACACCATCGCCCATCTGAATTGGTCCAGTTCCGGCACCCACTACGTGGGCCTGTTTGGCTGTGTGTCCGGCGCCAATGCGGAAATCAGAAACCTCGGGTTGATCGATCCGAACATCAGCGGTGGCTCAAACGTCGGCGCACTGGTCGGGTACGCCAGACAGGGGACTATTCGCAACTGCTTCGTGGAGGGCGGTCGCATATCCGGCGGTTCACACATTGGCGGCCTCGCTGGTGAGGCCAAGTTGACCGCGATTACACATTGCCACACAGATACCGAGGTCAATGGTAGCTGGTATGTAGGCGGTCTGCTTGGCGACAATTCCGGTAGCGTCGAACACTCCTATTCCCTCGGTGAAGTGAGCGGCAATTGTTACATCGGCGGTCTGGTCGGATACAGCCAAGTCGTGTACGCAAGGCGCAGCTCGACGGGACAGACCACATGGCACGGCGGGATCATCAGTAATTGCCACGCTGCAGGGCGTGTATCGGGAACTGAAGGCGTGGGAGGCCTGGTGGGGGGCATGTACGCAGGTACCTTGACACGTTCGTATGCGACGGCTGCTGTGAGCGGCACCTACCGGGTAGGTGGACTCGTCGGCATGAACTGTAGCGAGATCACAAGTTGCTACTCGGCGAGCGACATGACCGGAAACGACACTACCGGCGGATTGGTCGGCGAAAGCTGGGGTAGAATCGCCAACTGTTATGCCACCAGTTCGGTCGTCGGAACCACATGCACTGGAGGACTCGTGGGATACAATGCGGGGAGCATTCGAAACTGCTACGCTGCGACCCTCGTTTCCGGTGAGTCTCAAACGGGCGGCCTTGTAGGTGCGGGCTGGACGCACTACCATGGCATCATCGCCTCCTTCTGGGACATCGAGACCAGCGGACAGGTGACCAGTGCCCAAGGGATCGGCAAGAATACCAAGCAGATGCAAATGGGCGAGACATATGGCGGTTGGGGCGGCTGCGGCGACGAGGGTATCTGGACACTCGACGAAGGCAACGACTATCCGAGATTGTCGTGGGAAGAGCGCCCCGGCGAAGCGATAGGCCCGGCGTACCTCTCTGATCACCTCGCGGGAGTGGGAACAGAGGACGATCCCTATCTCATCTACACAGCCGAGGAGCTGAACGCGGTCGGTGCATTTCCCTGTGAATGGGGGCGTCACTTCCGACTGATGGCAGACATCGATTTGTCTGGGGTGTCTGCCGACGAGTTCCACCTCATTGGAGACTACGCCAGGCCATTTACAGGTGTCTTTGACGGCAACGGCCATGTGATTTCGCAGTTCTCCTATCGCACCCGGACCAGAGACGGAGTCGGGTTGTTCGGCTTGATGGAGGATCCCAATGCACTCATAGCAGCTGTCGGAATGGTCGATCCGAACATCGATGCCGGAACGGGATGGGGTGTTGGTTCGCTCGTGGGGACATTGCGGGCAGGAACCGTCTCGCACTGCTATGTTCGCGGAGGTCATATCCTTGGCGGCTCCGACGTGGGCGGATTAGTGGGCCGAAATGGAGGCACGATTAGCCAATGCGATGCGGCTGCCGACGTCACAGGTACAGACGCAGTCGGCGGCATCACGGGCAGGAACATCGGTTCGGTGAACGAATGTCTTTCCACATGTGCGGTAGTCGGCGCAGACTTGGTGGGAGTCCTGGTGGGCTGCAACGGAAGCGAGCAAGACCGGAAAGATGGAATCATCACCAGCAGCAGTGCGAATGGCACCGCGGTCGGCGACACGTGTGTCGGCGGTTTGGCAGGGTTCAGCATCGGCACCGTCGCCAACTGCTACGCGCACGGCACAGTGATCGGAAATGAGCGTGTGGGCGGTTTGGTCGGCTATCGGCAGAAGGGGACTATCTCCAACTGCTATTCAACGACCGCCATCGCGGCAGACAAGCGTGTGGGCGGTCTCGTCGGGCTCAACACCGGCGGCACAATAGGCGCCTTCGCCTCCTTTTGGGACGTCGAGACCAGTGGATGGACAACCAGCCCGGTTGGGACGGGGTTGACGACGGCCCAGATGCAGACGGCGGCGACGTTCCTCGACGCCGGGTGGGATTTCGTGGGGGAGACGGCGAACGGGACCGACGACGTCTGGTGGATTCTCGAAGGGCAGGACTACCCGCGCCTCTGGTGGGAGAGGGACGACGAAGCGTCCCTGTAAATCAAACGGCAAAGATCAAAGATCAAAACGGTGGAATCCGCCTTGGGCGGATGACTTCCTCAGTTTTGCATTTTACACTTTGCCTTTTGATCTTCTGGCCTACGCGCACCAGGGGCGTTGGCGGGCGAGGGGCCCAGCGAGGATCTGGTTGGCGAGGATGACGTCTTCGCGGACCTGGAAGTCGAACATGCCGGCGCAGATGAAGTCGGCGCCATTCTCGTACGCGTACTTGAAGGCCCGGCTCGGCTGGATTGCGCCGGCGGCCATCACCTTGTAGGCGATCCACGGCGTCTTGACGGTCCGCATGAACTCGATGGTCTTCTCGGGCGTCTTGGACCAGATGTTGTCGTTCTCCGGCCGGCCATCGGCGGACCAATAGGCGTGGCTGTGCAGGGTCTTCATATAGAAGTCCGGCTCGATGCCCGCCTCGACGCACGCTATCGGGACCTCGATCTTGTGGCCGCCGACCCCCGCGATGACGCCGCGCGCCTTGATCCGCTCGACCGCCTCGGCCAGCACGCCCACGCGCCCCTGCTCGACGCAGGCGTCGCTGACGCCGCCGTGGACGAACGCGCCGACGGCACCGTGGTCGATCGCCTCGTCGATCTGGCCGAAATCGTCCGGACCGACCTTGATCTGGGCGATCCACTGGATCGTGCCGCCCCGCTCGTCCCAGTAGCGGCGCAGAATTCGCTTGCAGTGGTCGTCGAGCCGCAGGATCGCCGTGTTGATGCCCATCTCCTCGCAGAGACGCAGCGTCTCCATCACCTTCTCGTCAGTGAAGTAGCTCTTGAGCAGCGATGAGACGTAGATCAGGTCGCGGCTGTGGGCGAACCCGCTGATCAGATTGCCGCCGGTGAACATCCGGCTGATCTTGACCTTGCCGATCTGCCCGGTGGGCATGCCGCCGGTCCGCTTCGTGCTTGCCTGTGGCAGCGAATCATCATTCGCCGGTGCGGCCAGCAGCGCCTGCTCCTCGAAGCTCAGCCCCAACGCGCCGACCGCCGTGCCGGCCAGGGATTGCTTCAGGAAGCGTCGACGATCCAGTTCGTTCGACATGGTCCACCTCAGATCACAGGGAAGGGCGAGGGCAGCCGGGCCCCTACGAACGGCAGTGCCTTTCTGCGATTGTAGAGGATTGCCCTCGCCGTGTCCAGGACAGACCGAATCCGCCAGAGGCGGATTCGGCATAGGTCCTATGGGACCGATAGGACCTATACGCCGCGCGATCGGGATCGCACGGGGCAAGCGTCAGACTTCGACACGGCGGGTCAGCAGGCCATACTTCGTGCCGTGCATGTAGTGCAGCGTGTGGAACTTCTCCGGGATCCAGGCGCCGTCGAAGAACTCGGACTCGGCCGAGGCGCCGACGACCTCGCAGATCAGCAGGTCGTGGCTCTGAACGCCGTGGGTCTCGACGATCCGGCATTCGAGATGCCCGGCGCACTCGGCGACCAAGGGCGGCTGAACAGCGCGGGCCGGCGTCGGCGTCAGGCCGCAATGCGCGAACTTGTCGATCCCCCGCCCCGTGACCGTGCCAGCCAGGTGCGTCTGCTTCAGCAGCGATTCGCCGGGGACGTTGATCGTCAGTTCGTGGTTCCGTCGGATCAGCTCGTACGTGTACCGAATGCGGTTGACCACGAGCAGAACCAGACACGGGTCAGCGGTGTGGATGGGCGTCTGCCAACTGAACGTCATCAGGTTGGCGTGCTCGGCCGTACCTCCTGCAACCAGCACGACACAGCCGGGCTCGATGATCCACTTCGCCTGATTCACTGGCACGGATTTCTTCATTGTCATGGCCTCCTTCGTCGGCACGGGCAAATCGAGATTGGCCCCTACGTCGGGATCGGGATTCGTTTCAGCAGACCGTTCGTTTCAACAAAGGGATATTCATCAGCAGGGACGTGACAAGATAACACACGACAAACGTCACCAGGGGAACGACGACAATGCCGGCCAGGAAATCCCATGGTCCATCGGCGCTCTCAGCGCGCTTCCCGAGCGTCTCGCGCATTACGTTGAGTACGAGCGGGTGCAGGATGTAGATGCCCATAACGGTGGACGCGACCCACTCCAGCGCCGTCCGACGGATGCCCTGAAGCGGTCCGCCTGCGGCGGACTCGGCGTCCCAGAGACAGGCGGCCCAGAAGACGCCGATCGAGAGAAACACGGCGGGCAGGCTGAAGAAATCGAACAGGTAGCGCACGCCCACCCCGCCGGCCCGCTCGACGAAGACGCCGGAGAACGCGGCCAAATACAGCGCCGAGAGGACCACCGCAAGGACGAGGTATCGCGTCGGGACCTTCTTCGGGTCGATCAGGCGAATCTCGTAGCCGCACAGATAGAACGGGATGAACGGAACGAAGATCGTGAAGATCGACCGCTGGTTGTTCCACAGCAGGACATCGGTCTGGAAGTAGGCATTGGCCAGCACGAGGCCCAACACGATCACGAACCACCGCTGGCCCTGGCCGGCGCAACGGACGAACGTTCGCAAAGCGGGGGTAATCAGGTACAGTCCGAAGATCATGTACAGAAACCACAGATGGTAGTACGGCTCGCCCGTGAGGATCAGTTGGACGACCAAACCGGTCGAAAGCGGCTCGCCATCGACGAAGCGGCGGACCAGAAGATATACGACGGTCCAGACCACCAACGGGACACCAACGCGCACCATTCGCCGCCGGTAGAACTGCCCCGCCGACTCCCGGCGGGTGTCATCCAGCAATAGCGCGCCACTAATCATCACGAAGACGGGAATGGAGAAATGGGCCAGGTAGAACAGCCCGCTGCCCAGCCACCAATGGAAGACAAAAGGCCTTGTCGCCATCGTCAACCAGATGGCCACGTGAGCCGTGACCACCGCGTAGATGGCCAGGATCCGCAGCACGTTGATGTACTGAATACTCCGCTGTCGTTCCGGCGGCACGCCGACCTCCTATCCGCTTGAACAGATCGGCAGGATGCGCTGTGGGGACGAGGGAAGCCTGGCCCCTACTCGTGTTTGGCGTCCTTGGGGGCCTCCTCGGCCCCGGCGCGGCGCTTGCGGCCGGCCAGAACTTGACGCACCCACCCGATCAGGGTCATCGAGCCGAACGCCGTCGGGACAATCCACGGCCGCGGCGCCAGATCGTTCACGACATGGGCCCCCAGGCCCAGCAGGAGCACCTGGGCGCCGAGCAGCGCCGCGGTGGTGCCGACGACGCTGTAGCACAGGGGAAGAACCACGTTCTTGATGAACCAGATCAGCAGGAAACCGCCGACGCCGCCGATGAGGATCGCGCCGAGCAGATACCATCGGTACGGCCCGAGGGCTCTCCACAGGTCGGCCAGCATCACTTTCAAACGACTCTGAAAGTCTTCCTTCGAGCCGCCGAGATTGTCGATGTAGGCCTGCCGGCTGTTCGGGTCCATGCTGCTGAAGGACTGATAGACGAATTTCGGCTCGCTCGACGCCGCGAAGCTGCTTCCAGGCGCGGCGCTGCGGGTCGTTGCTTCCTCGGCCGGTTGGCGATCCAGGACGTAGCTGGTATACACCGTCGCCGCCAGCAGCGCGAAGATCACCGTCGCCAGCACGATCACCAGACCGTTCCGCGCTGCGATGGACAGGATACTCAGAATCACCGCGCCGACCGCCATGCACAGGAACGGGCCCAAGCCCGCCTTCTGGCTGACGAGCAACCCAATCATCGCCCCGACGGCAGCGCCCAGCATGGCGATCACGATCGTGCCATAGCGGGCCCCGCCCAGCCAGAGAAACAACCCGACCACCACCATGCCTGCGCCCGCCCCGAGCAGGATCGTCGAATCCACTTCGGCGCACAGGGTCTCGACTCGCAAAAGCAACTCGTTCATATATCGGCCCATCCATAGCGTAAGCGAAACCTGCACATAGAATACCGTCGGCGTTACCGGCAATCTACGCCAAATCGTGCAGAGCCCTTTGCTTTTTGGTTGTCCTCGGTTTACCGTGCCCTTTAACTTTAGGAGTTTATCGATGTGATTGAGACCCCAGACTCTGAGTGAGAGCAAATGAGCAGAAGCAATCCGGCCCGGCCCTTGAAGGATTTCCAGCCTCAACACAGCTTCTTCGTCGGTGTCGACTCGGACGGCTGCGTGTTCGACACGATGGCGATCAAGCAACGGGAGTGCTTCTGCCAACTGATGATCGTCTGTTTTGGCTTGCAGCCGGTCGCTGAGGCGGTCTGCGAATGCATGGATTTCGCGGCCCTTTTGTCGCGGACGCGTGGCGCCAACCGCCACAAGACCACCAAGCGGGTCATCGCCGAATTGCTGGAGGGCCATCCGACAGTCAAACGGCGCGGCTTCAGAGTCCCGGATTTCCCCCACTACTTCCGCTGGGTGGACGATCCGAGCAGCATCCTGAGCAACGGCGGACTCCAACGGGCGATCGACCGGGCCGCAGACCCTGCCGCCAGGAAGGAGCTTGAACTGGCCCTGCACTGGAGCCGGCAGGCCGACGCGATGATTGCCGACAGGATCAGGCGAATCCCCCCCTTTCCATTCGTGCGCCAGGGCCTGGAGAGGATCGCGGCAGTAGCCGACATGGCCGTCATCTCGTCGGCCTCGACGGTGTCGCTCGACCAGGAGTGGGCCGAACATGGGATCGACAGGTACGTAGCGGTCATCGCGGGCCAGGAGATGGGCACGAAGGCTGAGCAGCTTGCGTATGCAACGAAAGGCAAGTACGATGACCACCGTGTCCTGATGGTCGGCGACAGCCCCGGCGATCTGGAGGCGGCCAAGGCCAACGGCGCACTGTTTTACCCGATTGTGCCCGGACATGAAGCCGCATCGTGGCAACGGTTCTGTGACCGGATATTCGAAGGATTCATCGCGGGCGAATACGCCGGAGCCTGTGAGGCCGAACAAATCGCCGAGTTCGACCGCTGGTTTTCCGAATCGCCCTCGTGGCAGAAATAGGAAAAGTCATGCTCTACTACCGTCGTGGAAGCGAAAACGACAACCTCAGCAGCGAAGACCTCCGGCAAGGTCTCTTCGAGTCGCTTGACAAGCTGGGCAAGAGGCGCAAAGTCCTTGCCCTGCCGCCGGACATCACGCGGTTCTACTCGCGGGCCGGCGAGTTGACTCGCTACGCGTGGCAGTACTATGGGCGGACGCTGACGGACATCCTGCCGGCGGTCGGAACGCATTTCGCGATGACCGAGGCAGAGATCCGGCGCATGTTCGGCGACGTTCCGGTCGGGCTCTTTCGCGAGCACGATTGGCGCGGGGGGCTCGCAACGCTGGGCGAGGTGCCGGGCGAGTTCGTCAGGGAGGTCAGCGAGGGCAAACTGGAATTCTCATGGCCGGCCCAGGTGGACAAGCTGCTGGTCGAGGGCGGATTCGACCTGATCCTGTCGATCGGGCAGGTCGTGCCGCACGAAGTGGTGGGCATGGCCAACTACAACAAGAACGTCTTTGTCGGAACCGGCGGGGTCGAGGGGATCAACAAGAGCCACTACCTCGGCGCCGTCTACGGAATGGAGCGGATGATGGGCCGGGCCGACACGCCCGTCCGCCGCGTGTTGAACTACGCCTCCGATCACTTCGGACGGAACCTGCCGGTTGTGTACGTGCATACGGTGGTTGGCCCGAGCGATAACGGCCTCGTCACACGGGGCCTGTTCGTCGGTGACGACATCGAGTGCTTCCACCTCGCGGCCGAGTTGTCGCTGAAGGTCAACTTCCAAATGCTCGACGAGCCGCTGCCAAAGGTGGTCGTCTACCTCGAATCGGAAGAGTTCAAGAGCACCTGGCTGGGCAACAAGAGCATCTATCGCACGCGGATGGCGATGGCCGATGGGGGCGAACTAATCGTCCTGGCGCCGGGGCTGCGCGAATTCGGCGAGGACAAACAGATCGATCGGCTGATCCGCAAGTACGGCTACGTCGGCACCGACAAAGTGCTCCAACTGGTCAAGGAGAACGAGGACCTGCAGGCCAACCTCAGCGCCGCGGCCCACCTGATCCACGGCTCAACCGAGGGCCGCTTCCGGGTCACCTACTGCCCGGGCCACCTGACCCGCGAGCAGATCGAGAGCGTCAACTTTCAGTACGCCGACCTGGCGGCGATGATGACCCGGTACGACCCGAAGAAACTCGAGGCCGGCTTCAACACCGTCGCCGGCGAAGAGGTCTTCTACGTCGCCAACCCCGGCCTCGGCCTCTGGTCCACCCGCGCCCGCTTTCAGTAACGCTGCCGAGGCAGCCCTACATCAGCAAGCAGCCAAGCCCTTCACGTCACTCGATCAGGTAGGGTTGCTCGGGCAGCTCGCGGATCCAGATGTTGCGGAAGCTGATCGGGTTGCCGTGGTCCTGCAGGCCGATCGGGCCGTCGCCATGCGGGGTGTATCTGGCCTTGGTCTTGTGCGAAGTGGTCCCTTCGATCTCGAGGTTGTTCTGCACGCAGACGCCGTTGTGGAAAACGGTGATGCGGGCCTTGCGCACCACGTTGCCGTCGTCGTCGAAGACCGGACGCACAAAGGCGATGTCGTAGCTCTGCCACTGGCCCGCCTTGCGGCAGGCATTGACCATCGGTGGATGCGAACCATAAATCGCGGCCGCCTGACCGTCGGCATAGGTCATGTTCGTCTCGTAGTCGTCGTCGGTGTAAGAATCGAGGATCTGCACCTCGTAGCGGCCCATGAAGAACACGCCGCTGTTGCTGCGACTCTGGCCCTTGACCCTCTCAGGAATGCCTTCCGGAATCCTCCACTCCACGTGCAACTGGCAACTGCCGAAGGACTCCTTCGTCTGAATGCTGCCGCCCTTCTTGGAAACGGTCATCGCGCCGTCGGCTACGTCCCATGTCACCGGGCTGCC
The DNA here is from genome assembly GCA_012719085.1 of Planctomycetota bacterium. Taxonomy (GTDB): domain Bacteria; phylum Planctomycetota; class Phycisphaerae; order Sedimentisphaerales; family Anaerobacaceae; genus Anaerobaca. The sequence goes on along the minus strand of JAAYBA010000621.1, from coordinate 3,635 downwards.
GTCGCCCTTCCGCCACTGCGACAGATCGGTGCCGTCGAACAGGACGATGGCGTCGGAAGGCGGCTGCCCGAACCGCTCAGCCGGCGTCACCACGGGCGGCCTCGGGCGGCTCATGTCGTGAACGCCGTACTTGCGAACCTGAGCGGCCGCATAGGCCCCCGCTGCGACAAGCAGCATCGCGGCACACAGACAACCGATCGACTTGGTTACGCCGAGTCTTCGTTTCATGGTGTTCTCCTTTGGCTCTTATAGAACGTCAGTCGGTCGTACCTCGCGCGCATACGATTTGTTCGATCGCAGAGGCTACGATGTAATCGGGCAGTTTCTGAAGGCTTGGTCCGGCGCCGTATCCGGCGATGATACTCGCATCGGGAAAGGCCCCTGCCCGGCCGATGAGCCGGTCGGCAAGCTCACAGAGCATCTCGTCCGGCATCTGGTCGCGAAGGTCAGCGACGAGAGTGCGGGCCGTCGCGATGAGGTCTTCGAATTCGCCGCGGCTGTCATACCAATTGATCTGGAATTCCAGATCGGCTGCCATCCGGCTCGTCGAGCGGTCGAACGTATACTGAACACCAATCGGATTATACATCTCGATCCGCTCGTCGATGAAAGCCAGACACGCCTCACGGTAGGCCTGCACCTTGCACGAATCCATCGGCCCGAATCCCTGCCTGTCGATCTCAGCCGACAGCAGAATATCGATCCCCTCGCAGAGGCGGTCCCGATCGGCCGTCATTCGCTCGTACAGCCGCTCGTAATACGCCTTCAACAGGAGTCTTGCCGAGTGCCTTTGGCTCATAGCCGGGTCCTTGCCGGCAACCGGCAGCCAGAAAGTGCCTTCCGGAAAGCCATGCCATTTCAGCGCTTGGCGAGGAGGGCCTGGACCTTCTCCAGAAGCACCTTCGGCTTGACCGGCTTGTCGAGAAACTCCTCGACCGGCAGCCAGGCCTGATCGCCGGCATTGGCTTTGAAATCCAGCCCCGTCTTGTCCTTCACGGCGGTCAGCATGAGGATCGGGATGTCTCTGTATTCGCCGGCGCCCTTGAGTTCCCGTGCGAACTCAAAGCCCTCCTGGCGGGTCCGCATCATCACATCGAGGATGATCAGGTCCGGCCGGCTTTCTTCGATCCGCTCCATGCCTTCGCTGCCATCGGCGGCGCTGCGAACCTCGTAGCCCTTGTTCTCCAGAACCACGGTCATCGCTTCGGTGATGTCCGGATCGTCGTCGATAATCAGAATCCTGCCCTGTCCCATTTCGTCTCCTTCGTCCATTGCAGGTCAACCTGCACTTCTCTCAAGTTCGGATCGGATCTCCGTCAGGTAATGATCGACCCTGTCCAGCAGAATGCCACTCACGCCCTGCCTGGGCTCGACGACCTGCGGCTGAATCCCAAAAATGACCATCGTCTCCGGCGCCTGGCCCAACTGCTCGGCCAGCGTCAGGACCCGCAAGAGGTCCGCCTCGTGGAGCGATTGATGGGCGAGGATCTTCGCGCTGCGAACCTCCTCGGGTGTGAAACGCCGGATTGTTCCCGGCGTTTCGCCCATGTGCGCACTGTCGATCAGGATCGCCTTGCGGCGCCCCTCGATCATGTGCAACACCGACATACCGCCTGTGCCCGCGTCGATGATGTCCACCGCCGGATATCGCCCGGCCTCCTGAGCGAGCCGCTCGACCAGTTCGACCCCGATTCCATCGTCGGCCATGAGCGGATTGCCCAGACCAAGCACCACGATCGGCCTTCTCATCGTATCGAGACTACCGGACGAACTCCACGTTCAACATGTGCGTCGAGCACGAGATACATGGATCGTACGAACGCACCAGCATCTCGAGTTTCAGACGGACCGCGTCCTCACCTTCATCCAGTATCTCCGGCACGAATTTCTCGAAGTCCTGCTGGATGGCAGCGTGGTTCTGGTTCGTCGGAATGCAGATATCGGCGCCGACACAGTTGCCCTTTCGGTCGAATTCGTACTGGTGGAACAGAATGCCGCGCGGGGCCTCGACGCAACCACTGGCCTTGCCGGCCTTCGGCGAGACCTTCACGTTCTCCGGCTTGATCCCCGCCGTCAACAACTCGTCGATCATGCCGATGCTCGTCTCGACGACGTGCACACACTCCACGATCTGAGCGACGCTGTTCATGAACGGATTGCAGCACCCCTTGGCCAACCCAAGCATCTTGGCCACATCGTTGGCCAGAGGCGAAAGCAGCTCGGCGTTGTTGTTGAATCGGGCCAGGGCGCCGACCGTGTACGAGTCACGATGCCACTTGGTCCACTTGGCCGTCGATTGATCGTTCATATACTCGTTGGCCACGCTCTGCCAGTCGTGAATCGAAACGGCACCGTCATAGTCGGTGCTCGTGATGTCGCCGTGGTAGAACGTGTACGTCGGCGGATTGTCTTGCTTGAGAGAGATGTACTCCGTTTCCCGCGTGAAGTTCGGAATGGCGCTCGCCGCCGAAAGCACCGCCTCGGCCACCGCCTTGAGATCGGGCACGGCGTTCTTGAGCCGCTCCTGAAGACCGCGGAGTTCCTTCTCGGTCGGGAACTTCGTCAGGCCACCCGGCGTGAGCGTCACCGGGTGCGTGGTGCGACCGGCGATCAGGTCCGACCACTCGTTCGCCAAACGGTGCAGACGAATCACCGCCATCACCACTTCGGGCGCCTTGGCGGCCAGTGGCACGACCGACGGCAGACCGAACAGATCGGGCGAAACCAAATACCCGACATGCAGCACGTGGCTCTGCAATTGCTCGGAGTAGTGCATCAGGATACGGACCTTGTCGGCCTGCTCGGAGACCTTGATGCCCAACGCATTCTCGACGGCCTTGGTGGAGGCCAGCGAGTGGGTGATCGAGCAGATCCCGCAGATGCGACTGACGATCGTCTGGATATCCTCATAGCTGCGGCCGCGCACCATCGCCTCGAAGAACCGCGGTGCTTCGGGGACCTGCCACTGGACCTTCTCGACCTTGCCGTTGGTGGCATTGACGACGATGTTGCCATGCCCTTCGACACGGGTCACGTGATGGACGTTTATGTTCACTGTCTTAGCCATAGATCGTCGGCTCCTGTCTGCTTCCAAAAAGAACCATCTTGGTCTTGAGTTGATCCACGGTCAGGCCGAACTTGTCGATGACTTCCTTGGCAGCATCAACGTTCGGATTGCTCGCATAGCCCCGGCAGCCGAAGCAACGGAAGCCGTTCGACGGGCATCGGGCGCCGCAGCCGGCGCGAATGATCGGCCCCAGGCAGACCTGGCCGTACTGCCACACGCACGGATTGCCCTTGGCTTTGCACTCAACGCAGACCGGATAGTCCGGAATCTCAGGGGTCTTGCCCAACAGCAGGCAGCGCACGATGTAGGTGAACTCCTTGCGGTCGATGGGACAGCCGTGCACGTAGAAATCCACATCGACCACCTCATCGACCGCCTTCGTCGGCTGCGTCGCCAGGTGCGGCTTCTTCGCGTCCTTGCCGTACACGCACTTCTTGACCTCGTCCAGGTCGTCAAAATTGTTCTTGAGCTTGTTGACCCCGCCGATGGTGGCGCAGGCGCCCAGGGCAATCAGGATCTTCGCTCGGCTGCGGATCAGCTTGAGCCGCTCCTCATCTTCCAGGCGGGT
>JAAYBA010000010.1 GCA_012719085.1 Planctomycetota bacterium | reverse complement strand
TTTGGGGTCGCGAGATTCCTGGAATACACAGGACTTGACATCTGTGACAAGAACATCGCCAATGCGCGTCGGCGATTTGGCTCGGTGGATTTCCGAATCGAAGACTTCCTTGCCATTCGCGCCGAGAACAAGTCTTACGATTATCTGTTCGTCCACGATCTGTTCGAGCATCTTTCCGGCGCGGCGATTGAGCTTGCGCTGAGCCACGTCTCCAGAGTCACTCGCAGGCAGGCGTGCCTGTCCTTCTTCAACATGGCGGACATCCCTGAGCATGTCATCCGACCGCAAGGCCTCTACCACTGGAATCGGGTCAGTATGCAAAGAGTTCAAGAGTCTCTCATGGCGTCAGCACGGTCCATCGACGTGGTGCCTATCGGCGCCTTCTTGCGGGACAACTATGGCTGCACGGATTACCACAACAATGGAGCGTACACGCTTATCGTCTCCTTTGATGCCAATTAGACTTGAGTATCTGGTCAATCTGTGCCGCAACGACGGGTGAGATTCGGCGCATGGGCGACGCTCTGCCATCGCCTCGCCAGACAAGTGCACCGTCCCCAGACCTCCGCTGCGCTCGTGTTGAGCCTGCCACACAGATGTCAGGATATCTTCACACACACTCCAGAGCCAACGTCGGGTGCGATGGGGTCTTGTGGGGAGCGTGCCCGTGGCGAGGCCGGTGGGGCGCTGTGGCTTTGGTGGAACAGTGCGGAGGGAGGCTTGGATCGCCGGCCCCAAGTGGGCTCATCGAGCCCACTTGGGTCCACAGCGTTCCATTCTGCTATTCATTGAAGCGATCGAACCCATCGTCGTCGAGTGGGATACTCCGCTCGGCGGACGTTCGACTCGGCTTGGCTGTGTGGGCCGGAGCCTTCTTGGGTTTGGTGGCCCCGGCGATATGGTGATACACCTGGTCCGAAGGACGAAGGGCCCGCCCTGGCTTGGCCGTGCGTGCCCGTTCGGTCGTGGCTCGAGCCGCACCCCCAACCAACGCGGCCAGCTCATTGACCATATCGTTCATCGTTTCGGCCTGGGCACTGAGTTGCTCAGAGGCGCTGGCGCTTTCCTCGGCGTTTGCAGCGTTCTGTTGCGTCACCTTGTCCATCTGAGCGACGGCGGTGTTGACCTGGTCGATGCCCTGGGCCTGTTCCTGCGAGGCGGCCGCGATCTCACTGACCAGGTCGGTCGCCTTGCCCACGTTGCCGACGATCTCACCGAGTACCTTGGTGACTTCGTCGGCGATATCGACACCGTTGTTGGCGTTCTTGACCGATCCCTGGATCATATTGGCGGTGTTCTTGGCCGCCTCGGCCGATCGCATGGCCAGATTGCGGACTTCTTCGGCGACGACCGCAAAGCCCTTGCCGGCCTCGCCGGCACGTGCGGCCTCGACCGCGGCGTTCAGCGCCAACAGATTGGTCTGGAACGCGATCTCGTCGATAACCTTGATGATATTGGCGGTCTCGTCGGAGCTCTTCTGAATCTGCTTGATCGCGTCGTTCATCCGCGACATGGCTTCGGTGCCCGTGTCGGCGGACTTGCGGGCCTCGGAGCTCAGCAGGTTGGCCTGCTGCGCGTTGGCGGCATTCTGCTTGGTCATCGAGGCCATCTCTTCCAGACTCGACGAGGTCTCCTGGAGTCCGGCCGCCTGTTCGGTGGCGCCTTCGGCCAGCGACTGCGAAGCAGAAGAGACCTGTCCCGAGGCCGAGGCCACCTGGTCGGCGCCCTCGGAAAGCTGGGAGACCACGCGGGAGATGCGTCCCGCCAGGCCGCGGGCCATCAGATACCAGATGGCTCCTGTGACCAGCAACGCCCCGATAAGGACGAAGGCCAGAATGCGGTTTGCCGTATTGCCGATGGCCGTGACCTGATCGCGGGCCTCATAGAACTCGTCGGTATACGAGCCGACGCCGATGACCCAGTCCCACGGCTCGAAGTAGACGATCCGGGCAACTTTCTCCCGGGCCACAGTGTCGCCGGCATTCTTCCACGGATACCGCTGCTCGGCGATCTGTCCTTCGTCCAGAACGGTCGCCTTCTTGCAGATTTCCTGAATGAAGAGGTCTCCATTGGCATCTCTGGCGTCGTAGAGGTTCTCGCCGTCGCGCTTGCCCTTCTCGGAGATCACGTAGTTGCCCGCAGAGTCGAGCACGTAGACGTATCCGGTCTTGCCGACTTCCACGGCCATGATGGACTGACGCAGCGAGGCGACGCTTTCCTGCGGCACGCCGACGTACAGCATGCCGACGATGTTCTGGCTGGCGTCACGGATCGGTTCATAGGCGGTGATATACCATTTGTTGACCACGAACGCACGGCCTTGATACGTCTGGCCCTGAAGCACGCTGGCGACCACCGGGTCGGCGGTGCCATCCGGCCGGGTCTTCGGGATGTACGTGCCGATCGCGCGGGCGCCGTCCTGCTTCTGGACGTTCGTGCTGACGCGCAGCATGTCGCCCGCCTCGTTCATCCGCTGGAAGATGGTGCACGTGGCCTGGACGAGATTCTGGGTCTGGTCGACCACCGGGGCGGGCGTCGCCATGTCGCTGATCTTGCCCAGCCAGGTCTCGCCCACCATCACCTTGGGCAATGTCACGCGCTGGCTGGTATTGGTGAACTGATTGACCGCGTCCCATGTGACGGTTTCCTCGGCCAGGCGGATGTCGCCGGTGTTTCGCAGGACCTCGCGCGCCACGTTCAACGAGGAGTCGATGTTGCCCTGCAGCATTTCCTGCTGGGCCTTGCACATCCCATAAATGTTCATGGCGATGTGGTCCAGATCGGCGTATGCCAGATCTGTGTTTCCCTGCTCGGCCACCTTGACCATCCGCTTGTTCTGGACGAACACCACCGTCGAGACGACCAGCAGCGGTATGACGGTCATGGTGATGCCGAGCGTCAGCAACTTCGTTTGCAGCTTGACATTCTTCAGCATGGTACACCCCTTCACGTGGTGACAGTGAAACAAACCGCGCTCCGTCAGGATCGTGTCTCCCGCCCTGGAGACCGTCAGAATTTGTAGATGAACGACGCCTGGACGCGCATGTCGTCCGCGTCGCCTGCGCCGCGATAATCGGTTTCCCAGCGGGACAGTTCCAGGCCGACCTGGGCGTGGGCGTTCACGTCGTAGCGGACGTTGCCGAACAGGCACGAGTTGCGCGTGCGCCCACCGGCGGCGACATCGTCGCGGTCGACGTTGTCGACGCCGAAGCCGACGGCCGAACTCCACTTGCCCCAAGGTCCGAGACTGGCGGCGATCCAGCCGCCTTCGCTGTCGATGGGCCTCCGTGTGGCCGTGTTGATTCCCTGACTGATTCCACCGAGGTAGCTCTTGAGGTTCTTGCCGCTGAACAGTTCTGCCTTGAGCGTTATCCACTTGCAGATGGGTTGCGTGATATCCAGATTGATGGACTGACTCTTGATGTCCGTGTTCTGTCCGGTGGCGTCCAGATCGTACTCCTCTTTGCCCGTATGTCCCGAAACGCCGATCGTCGTCGGTTTGGGACCGAAGAACGGAAACGTGGCGCCGAGGCGTCCCTGCACGGTGGGAACGCCGGCGTCCTCGCCGGTCTCCGAACCGGTGAGGTCTTCGTTTCCGATCGTGCGCGTCAGTGCACCGTCCAGCTTGAGCTTGACCTGATCCGTCACCGACAGCTCCTTGGTCAGGCGGACCTGGGGACGACGGTACCCGATGTTGCCGCCGACCCAGAGCACGCTGTAGTTCAGGGTGCTCGGATTCAACGGCGAGATCACGTCCCACGTCTGCCCGGCCAGAAAACTGAGCTGGGCCTCGGGCCAATCGAGCTTCATATAGGCGTGGCGCATCTGGATCTTGGCCTTGTTCTCGTCGGCGGGGGCGCCGAAGAAGTCGAATTCGAGCTTGGCTGAGGTCTTCAGCGTCTCGCTCGACGGTCCGCTGAAGTCCAGCCCCAGGCGGCTTTCGCCGGCCGTCAGATTGGATTCGGCGTCATTTCTCCGTGTGGCCTCCGAGTCGACCCAGAGGACGTAGTTGCCGTTTGTCGTCCGGGACGAATCGCGCGATACGTCGGTTTTGAGGTAGCCGTACAACTTGACGTCTACGCTCGAGAAGAGTCCCTTCTTCTTGCTGTCGCTCGACGCCGTCTGCCCCGATGTCGGAGCCGAGGCCTGTTTGATCTCGGCGATTTCCCTCTCCAGTTCGGCGAGGCGGTCATCGATAGACGAGCCGTCCTCGGCGGCGCCGCAGACCTGTCCCAGCGTCAGTACGGTCAGACAAATCCAAATCCATTTTGCTGCTCTCATTGCCCATCCTTTCATATCGTTCATGGGATAGACGCCCCTGCGGGCGGCTGTTAGAGACCTTCGGACCGGAAGCCGTCCAGGTTCTCCCCGGCGAGCACCTTGTCGATATCGAGGAGGATCTTGACCGCGTCGCCGACCTTGCCCATCCCGAGGATGAAGCTGGTGTCGACCGACGAGTCGAACTGCGGGGCCTCTTCGATGCTCTGGCCCGGGATGTCGAGCACTTCCTGGACGCGGTCCACCACGATGCCCGTGCTGAACTTGCGGTCGGCATGGGCGATCTCGACGACGATAATACAGGTCTCCTCAGTCACATCGGTGGTCTCCATGCCGAACTTGGCACGCAGATCGACGACCGGGATCACCTGTCCGCGCAGATTGATGACGCCCTTGACGTAGTGCGGCGTCTGCGGGACGGCGGTCACGTCGATGTAGCCGATGATCTCACGGACCTTGAGGATCTCCAGTCCGTACTCCTCGTGGGCCAGCGCGAAGGTCAGATACTTGCCTTCCTTGTGCTGGGCTGTGGCACTGGAACTCTGAGCTTTCGACGCAGTTGCTGCCATGACAGGACTCCTTTTAACGTGCCTGCGGGCCGGTCCCTCAGGCGGGTATTGTGCTGTTCCTGCACGTACGATGCAATGCAAACGTGCCAACTGTGGATTCGGGGCGCCTAAGCCAACCCACGGTCCCATGTCCCCAGGCACGCCGGCAGGACGTCCCAGGTTTTCGGCAGTAAAGGACGCTGAGGTTGAGCCTATTGTCTGCATATAAACGCCGAGATCCGCAATAGCGGCATCGGAGGTCCGATAAGTGCTGTTCGCGCAGCAGGCCTATCGGTCTTGATGGCGTCTGTGCGGGGCGTGACCCCCGGGTATGCAGGCTCAGTATTTCTCTACCACGGGCTCGGGTGGGGTCCGATAAACAACTCGTGCGAGCCCGGACCTGTTGGCTGGAGCGCTGGATTCGGCACGCTCTGTCGTGCTTGGCGCCAAAGGTGGGTTGGTGTCGTAGCGCGTTCATGCGGATGTCGCCCATTCGACGCTTCCGGACGGACAGGCCATCCGGAAGCGTCTCGTGGACGAGCGATACCATCAGGAGTTGAAGTCGTCCAATCCGTCGTCATCGCCAAGAGGAATTGCTTTCTCCTGGACCGACTTGGCCGACGGCGTATGGGTCTTCTTGGGTTTGGCCCCGGCGATCTTGTGGTACATCTGATCGGTACGGGACAGTTTGCGGTTGCCGGTGTTGTGCTGCTGCGCCGGCGGGCTCTTGGTTCCCGCGGCTCCACCGACCAGGGCGATCAGATCGCCGACGATGTCGTTCATCGATTCGGCCTGAGAGCTGAGTTCCTCCGAAGCGCTGGCGCTCTCCTCGGCGTTCGCGGCGTTCTGCTGGGTCACCTTGTCCATCTGGGCGATCGCGGTGTTGACCTGATCGATGCCCTGGGCCTGTTCCTGGCTGGCCGCGGCGATTTCGCTGACCAGATCGGTGGTCTTGCCGACGCTCTGGACGATCTCGTCGAGGACCTTGCCGACTTCCGTGGCGATGTCTACGCCGTTGTTGGCGTTCTTGACGGACTCCTCGATCATGTTGGCGGTGTTCTTGGCGGCCTCGGCCGATCGCATGGCCAGATTGCGCACCTCTTCGGCCACCACGGCAAAGCCCTTGCCCGCCTCTCCGGCCCGGGCGGCCTCGACCGCCGCGTTCAGCGCCAGCAGATTGGTCTGGAACGCGATCTCATCGATGACCTTGATGATCTTGGAGGTTTCGTCGGAACTCTTCTGGATCTCTCGGATCGCCTGGTTCATCCGCCCCATGGACTCGGCGCCGGTGTCGGCGGCCTTGCGGGCCTCGCTGGCCAGCGTGTTGGCCTGCTGGGCGTTGTCGGCGTTCTGCTTGGTCATCGATGCCATCTCTTCGAGGCTGGAGGAGGTTTCTTCGAGACCGGCAGCCTGCTCGGTCGCGCCTTCGGCCAGCGACTGCGACGCGGCGGAAACCTGCCCCGACGCTGCCGCCACCTGCTCGGAACCGGCCGTCAGTGCATCGATGATCCTCTTGATCGGCTTGACGATGCTCAGCGTGATCACAACGGCCAGAAGGGTGCCCATGATGATGCCGGAGACCGCCATGACGGTCATGAGCATGTTCGTGCGGGCCGTAGTCGTCTCCATGCCGTCTTTCAGAGAGGTCTGCAAGCCCACGATCGTATCGACAATGGCCTTGGCGGCGGTCGCCATGTCCGTATCGGCCTGCCGACCGGCCAGGACGCCGCTGTAGTACTGCTGGCCGGCCTGCGCGTAGCTGTCCACGTAGCCGGCGATGTTCCTCGCCACGGCCTCGAGTTGCGCGTTGCCCTTGACCAGATTGGCCCACGTCTCAACATTCGCCTGGACCTTGGGAAGCTGCTGTTGCAGGGCATTCCATTGCTCGTCCTTGTTGGTGGCGACCAGGAAGACGCCGTTGATGCGAAGAACCAGAAACTCCTGGAAGACGGTCTCGTCGAGCTGAAGGGCGATTTGCGCCCATTTGGCCATCTCTTCCACGTCCTTGGCTTCTTCCGCGGCCGCGCGGGCCGGCTGGATGACGTCCCGGATCACGTTGGCGACCTCCTGGGTGATATCCCAGCCGACCTTGGCCCACACCGCGAACGCCGAGTCCCTTGTCTGTCGCGAGTCCTTCTGATGTTCAAAGGCGGTCAGGTAGGCAGGCATCCCGTTGATTGCCTCGGTGACGCGAGCCTTGTCGGCCGCCGAGAGGCCTTTTTCACCTTCCATTTGCTTGAGCTGCGTGGTCAGCGTGTTGTATGCGTCCTGCCACATCTCGGCGGCGTTCTTCTCGTTCTTCCCGAACTTGTCGAAGCCGTAGACCGCGAAGTCCTTGCGGAGCGAGGCGCACTGGTTGAGTCCCTCCAAGCACTCGTTGCCCCCGCGGTTCAACTCGGCGTTCCTTGCCACATTGCTCAGGCCGTTCCACCCGACGTATCCGAGAATCCCCGAGATCACGACCAGGAAGCCGAAGCCCACTCCCATCTTCGTTGCCAGTTTCATGTTCTTGAACATTTGCATTCTCCTGAAGCACTACACACGATTTGGCTCGTTCGCGCCGGATACCCGACGCCCCGTTTCCCTATGTGAATTCGCTCAGACCTCCCTGTGTGAGATCCGTCTGCTATCCATGTCACGCCGCCGTCTTGCGCAGGGCCGTCAGGTCCGTCGAGCCGAGGACCCGATCGATGTCGAGCAGGATCTTGACGGATTCGGCGATCTTGGCCATGCTCAGAATGAAGTCCGTTTCCACGCTGGCGCCGAAGCTTGGCGCATCCTCGATCTGACCGGCGGTGATATCCAGCACGTCTCGCACGCGATCGACGACGATGCCGGTGTTGAATTTCTGTGCGCCGTGGCGGGTTTCGACGACGATGATGCACGTCTGTGGCGTTCTCTCCTCGCTCTGCATGGCAAACTTGGCGCGCAGGTCGACCACCGGGATGACCTGGCCCCGCAGGTTGATGACCCCCCGGATGTATTCGGGGGTCTGCGGGACGGCCGTGATGTCCATGTAGCCGATGATCTCGCGGACCTTGAGGATCTCCAGTCCGAATTCCTCCGGTCCAAGGGCGAAGGTAAGGTACTTGCCCGGCTTGGCCCGTGTCTCGATGGCGGTGTCCATGCGTGTTGCCTTTCACTTAAGAACCCGTGTGGTTTCCATCTGCCGGCGCATCGGTCCGACACGCGTGCAGAGCCGGACGGAGCCGGGCAAACAGCGTTCCCTTGTCGTTCCACTGTGGCGATGCCCCCCAAGATGCGGCATCTCCTGCCTTCCGAAGCCTGACTTGGTTCCTATCGAACCCCCATGCAGGTAAGGCGGTCTTTCTATCGTGCTTTGTGGGCGGTCTGTTGCACCCGGCGCTTGTTGATTGTGTGACTTGTCTTCCCAGCAAATATAAAACGGGTTTGATAAGGAATGCGGCCAAATGGCCGCTGGGACGCGTTCAAGGGGTAGGGCAGAAACCTCTTTACTAAGTTGGCTTGCGGGTGTTTATTAGAGGTGCATTCGGCGGTCGTCCGATAAGTCGATTCGGCTGGGGGCGGACATGCGGCCGTCCCGGAACAGCCGCAAGTCCTGCTGTCGAGTAGAGAAGGAGCACGATGTGAACAGCGCTTATGATTTTCGCATCATTCGGGTCCTGCGTCGTCGGTTGAATCTGACCTTGCAGGCGCTGGCCGCCCGGTCGGGACTGACCTATCCGACCGTGGAATCGGTCGAGACGAACAAGACGCTGCCCTCGCTCAAGACCCTGGACGCGCTGGCCGGGGCCCTGCAGATCTCCACCAGCGCGCTGATCGGTCTGGCCGAACGCCGCTTCGTGCAGCGAAGGAAGGCCAAGGAGGAACCTCGGGGACATCTGTCGAACAAGGACAAGGGCCTCGAGAAGTGTCGAGTTGCCCGCTACGACAAGGGCAAGCTCATTCGCGTGATAGCGGAAGAGGGCGACCACGTTCACGTGATGGGCCTGCACGAGGACGTTCAGGAGTTCTGCTACGTGCTCAGCGGCCGCGTCGAGCTGCGAATTGAGGACAAAACCTATCGACTCGGCCCGGATGACACCATCCTTTTCGACGGCCTTCTCGACCACTCGTATACCCAGGTCGAATCCGGGGAGTACGTCACCGTGCACATCCCCAAGGATCTTCGCGTCCTCGAAAGGCTTCTTGAAACGAAGCCGGAAGACGAATCGGAATCATAGGGTCATGGATCGAGAACCGTGCTAATCGTGTGGGGTCCGCCGCATACGGCGACGGATGAGGCGCACTCGTCGTTGCCGACCCCCTCGGCGACGAACCATCCCTTGGTTCGCAGGCAGATTCGCACCAGCATGAGCATGACAGGGACTTCGATCAGGACGCCGACGACGGTGGCCAGGGCCGCGCCGCTGGACAGGCCATAGAGCATGGTCGCCGTGGCGATGGCGACCTCGAAGTGGTTCGACGCGCCGATCATCGCCGAAGGGGCGGCGTCTTCATAGCTGAACTTCAGCATTCGGGCCAGGGCGTAGGTGATGGCGAAGATCAGCACCGTCTGGATGAACAGAGGGATCGCGATCCACAGGATCGTAAGCGGGTTGGCGACGATCGTCTCGCCTTTGAAACTGAACAGCAATACCAGCGTCGCCAGCAGGGCGAGGATCGAGACGGGCGTCAGCACGTGCAGAAACTTCGCCTGGAACCAAGCCTGGCCCTTGGCCTGGATGATCCACTTGCGTGAGAAGTACCCTGCCACCAGCGGCAGGGCCACATAGATCGCGATGGACAGCAGCAGCGCCTGCCACGGAACGGGCATCTTGTTGACGCCCAGCAGCCAGCCGCCCAAGAGGCCGTAGAGCACCAGCATGGTCAGCGAGTTGATCGCGACCATCACCAGCGTGTGGCCCTGATTGCCCCGGGCCAGATAGCCCCACATCAGCACCATCGCCGTGCAGGGCGCGATGCCGAGCAGAATGGCCCCGGAGATGTACGAACGCCACAACTCGACCTCGGTGCCGTCCTTGACGATTTCCGTGCCGGGGATCATCCCGCGAAAAACGTAGCCCAGAAAGAACGTGGCGATGGCGAACATGGTGAAGGGCTTGATGGCCCAGTTGACGATCAGCGTCAGCAGGACCGGCCGGGGGCTCTTGCCCGCCTTGACGACCTCGGCGAAGTCGATCTTCACCATGATCGGGTACATCATGAAGAACAGGCAGATCGCGATGGGGATCGACACCACGGGCGCTCCGCCGACGTAGATGGCCATGCTGTCGAGCGACTGGGCCACGCCCGGCGCGACCTTGCCCAGCACAATCCCTCCGACGATGCACAGCGCTACCCAGATCGTCAGGTACTTCTCAAAGACGTTCAGACGCTTGCCTTGCGGGTTGGTCTTTTCAGCCATGGTCAGATTCCTTCTTGACGAGCGTTGTGGGCAGTCCTTCGATAAAGGTGCGAATCTCGTCGCGGAC
>JAAYBA010000620.1 GCA_012719085.1 Planctomycetota bacterium | reverse complement strand
TGCTGGAGCACCTGCCGGGCCTCGTCCTCGTCGTCGATCAGACGGCGGATGTAGTAGAACAGCGGCCGCTCCCAGGTGCGAACCAGTTCCTCCAGCGCCGCCCGCTGTCCCTGGCGGCACCGCAGAACCAACAGCTCGCAATAGATCTCCTCTTTCTCCGTCACCGCTCATGCGTCCTCTTCGTGCGGCCCACGGTCTTAGACACATTCCGGTGAATCCGCACAATCTGGCATTATAGTCGCGCTGGGGGATTGGAAGGTTCACTTTTTGCGCGCGAATTGGCGCTCAGAGCAATGGGAACTGGAGCAGGCAGGAGATTCCGAGACTCGGGCGCGGGCCGGATCAGGCGACCTGCTGGCCCTGCGTGATGCGCTTGGTCAGCTCGCTGAGCAGCGCCTGCATGTTCGGATCGGATTGCTGCGCCTCGGCAATCTTGCTGCACGCGTGCATCACGGTGGTATGGTCGCGTCCGCCGAGATGCCCGCCGATCTCTTCGAGGCTGTGCCTCGTCAGGTTGCGAGCCAGGTACATGCAGATCTGACGCGGCACGGTGATGCTCTGGCTGCGTCGCTTGCTCTGAAGATCGGTCAGGCGGACGTCAAAGTGTCGCGTTACGGCGTCGATGATGTCGGTGATGCTGATGTGTTTGGTCGCCAGCTTGATCTGGCCCTCCAACGCCGTCTGGGCCAGGTGCAGATCGACCGGCTCGCCCAGCGTTGTCGCCAGGGCGTAGATCGTCGTCAACGCGCCCTCCAATTCGCGGATGTTGGCCTGCACCTGCCGGGCGATGTACTCGGCGATCTCATCACTGATTTCCAGGCCGCGCAGATGCGCCTTCTTCTGGACGATGGCCATTCGCGTCTCGTAGCTCGGCGGATCGATCCGCGCGACCAGGCCCCAGTTGAACCGGCTGATCAGCCTCGCCTCCATCGAGGGAATCTCGTTGGGCGGACTGTCGGCACTGAGGATGATCTGCTTGCCGCTGTTGTACAGCGCGTTGAACGTGTGAAAGAATTCCTCCTGGCTCTGCTCTCGCTCGCGCAGGAACTGGATGTCGTCGATGACCAGGGCATCGACCGTTCGGAACTGGCTGTGGAACCCCGTGATGCTGCCTTGCTCGATGGCGCGAATGAACCGGTTGACAAAATCCTCGCAACTGAGCAACTGGATCACCGAACCGTGGATGCGTCGCTGCACCTCGTGGCAGACGGCGTGCAGCAGGTGGGTCTTGCCCAGGCCGGCACTGCCGTAGAGAAACAGCGGGTTGTACGTCTGGCCCAACGACTGGCTGATCGCGACGCAACTGGCGTGGGCCAGACGGTTGCTCGGCCCGACGACGAAATTCTCGAAGGTGTAGTCCGGATGCAGGGCCGGACCGCCTCGCTCGATGTACTCCGTCTCGGCGGGCTGATCCGCCGTGCCGACGACGAAGTCTACCGTCACCAGGTGTCCGGTGATTTGCTGGGCCGCCCGCGTAAAACTCGAACGGCAGTTCTCATGGAGGAATCGAACGTTCGATTCATCGGGACAGCCGATGGCGATCGAGCCCCCGTCGAAACGCACCACGGTCAGATCGTCGAACCACTTGCGCGCATTGGCCGGGTCCGTTGCGCGGGCCCGCGCGACGATATCCGTAAAGATGTTCGCCACCTCATGTGCCGACAACGCCTGCCTCCTGCACGACGGCGCTCATGGAAACCTCGCTGTCGCCATTGGGTGCACTTCGCCGCCTATCGATCATGTTGAAAACCGCTGAAACGCTCAACGCCATAAGCCACAGTATCCGGATTCGAGAAATAAGGCATTGCCCCCGTGAACGAGCCCATCCCCTGCGACGTGTGGGACACAAGACGGGGATTTGACTTTAGCCTCGGGCAGGGCGATTGTCAAAGAAAAACCCTGTCGCAGCGGAGGGGCAAAATGCTCGGCCGCCTGGCGACATCGTCGCGCCGGCCCGGCCGATTTGCCGCCACAGGCTTGCATTTCCCCCGGATGACGATACCATCGGCGTGAAAGATACCCAGACTCTCATGCGATAGGAAGATATATGGGCATATTCTCGAAAACCGCCGACTTCTTGAAGGAGCGGCTGGGCAAGACCCGCAGCAAGATCGCCAGTTCGCTCTCGACGGTGCTGAGCCTCGGCCGGAAGATCGACGACGATCTGCTGGATGAGCTCGAAGAGACGCTCATCCGCGACGATATCGGCGTCGAGACCACGGAAAAGCTCATCAGCGAGCTGCGCGACGCCTATCGCGCCCGCAAGATTTCCAACTCCGAGGAGGTCATTCCGTTCCTCAAGGAGCA
Organism: Planctomycetota bacterium; assembly: GCA_012719085.1. GTDB lineage: Bacteria > Planctomycetota > Phycisphaerae > Sedimentisphaerales > Anaerobacaceae > Anaerobaca. Next base: position 7,080 of record JAAYBA010000620.1, on the reverse strand, counting down.
CATCAAGAGCTACTGGCCCGATCAGGACCGGCAACTGCACGTGGCCCCCAGCGGCCCGACCGTGATCCTCGTGGCCGGCGTCAACGGCACCGGCAAGACCACCAGTATCGCCAAGCTGGCCTACATCCTGCACAAAAGCGGCAAGAAGGTGATCGTCGCCGCCTGTGACACGTTCCGCGCTGCGGCGGTTGAGCAGTTGAGTATCTGGGCCGAGCGGATCGGCGTGCAGATCGTCAAGCACCAGTCCGGCAGCGATCCGGCGGCTGTGGCCTTCGACGCCTGTGAGGCGGCGGTCGCCCGTGACGCCGACATCCTGATCCTCGACACCGCCGGCCGGCTCCACACCAAAAAAGACCTCATGGTCCAGCTCACCAAGATCCGCGACGTCGTGACCCGTAAGATCCCCGACGCCCCGCACGAGGTGCTCCTCGTCCTCGACGGGACCACCGGACAGAACGCGATCTCGCAGGCGCAACTGTTCACCGAGGCGATCCATGTCACCGGCATCTTCCTGGCCAAGCTCGACGGCACCGCCCGCGGCGGCATCGTCATCGCCATCAAGGACCAGCTCGACATCCCCGTCAAGTTCGTCGGCCTCGGCGAAAAGCCCACCGACATCGCCGAGTTCGACCCCGCCACCTTCGTCGAAGCCCTCTTCGCCTGACCGGGCATGGGCGGAATACAATGGCACTTGTGTCTGGCGTACGCTCTTTGTCATTCCGACTGGAGCGGAGCGGAATGGAGGAATCTGGCACCGAAGTGGCCGTGCCCTGCGTTTCGTGGCAGCTTTTCGGGATGCAGCAACGGGTCACTGATTCCACGGGACCAGACACGGGTCGGGCGACTGACTTCTTCGGCGCCAGACCCTTCGACTCCACTTCGTTCCGCTCAGGGTGACAAGAAAAGAGAGCCTCCGGTCGAGATGGCTTTGCGGCGGCTTCGGGAGAGAGTATACTAGGGGCAGTGCAGGGCCAGTGGGTACGAGTCGGCGACAAATGAAAGGCGCTGGATATGGCGACTCCCAGACACCAGTTCATTGTTGACGATGACGGCGAAAAGAAGGGCGTGATCCTGGACATGGCTGAGTATCGCCACCTCATGGAGGAGGCGGAAGAACTGGAGGCAATTCGCGCGTACGATGCCGCCAAGGCCGCAGGCGGCGAAGCCATTCCGTTCGACCAAGACCACAGGGCTCGAAGAAGTTGAGCGGACGGGCAGGGTGGCGGATCAGGGTCGGTTCATACCGCCTGTTTTACGAAATCGATGATCCAAACCATCGGGTGCGTGGCACCTCAAGCGCAGCTTGGGGATGGTGAACTCGGACTCGCGGTGGTCAGCGTGAGGGGTCCCGCATGCGCCCCACGCGACTGGCGCGGCGAGGTCATGCAGGAAACGCCTCCCGGCAGCCACTACGGCCTCGTCCTCCAGAAGATCCGCCTCCTGGATCCGTCTTGCCGTCGCGAGTATCCGCCGCGCAGGAATTGACGGGATGTCGCCTGCGCTACACGTCCGGAATGGAAGCCTTGCCTCGGTACCATTGCTTCCAGAACAGCGAGGCCAACAGAGCTCCAATCGCATAGAACAGAACATCAACGTAGTCTGAGAACGCCAGGTCCCTGAATGGGGCGAACCTGGGCAGCCACAATTCAAAGACAGCCGACCAGAGAATCAGGGGGATCAAGATTTCGTATCCCCGGGGAGGCACATCGTCTCGGCGCAAGCCCAGCTTGCGCATCATGAACAGCATGATCGGGACCCAGAACGGAATACAGATCAAATCGTTGAGATGGTCCTGGCTGAAGCTGTTGGGAAGCAGCGGTTTGATCACCCAGCGGTTCGTGAAGTACAGCACGAAGCAAGAGAGGAACAGTGGATCGCTAAGATATCTGAAGGTCATGGTTCAGTGGTGGTTCGGGATATGTAGAACCGTTATGAACGCGGCTGCTATCACCGCGCCGAGAATCGTCGCGACCACCTTCGTCAAAACGGCCACAACACCCGCTTTGCTTTGTATTGCGGATGGATCAATGGTGACCACGCCGATGAAGAAGACGACGACGCCACAGGCCAGGCAAATGGCGACGACGCCCCGGGCGGGCTCGTGGAGAATGAATTGATGAAACGGTATCATGAATTCTTCCGGGTCTGCATCAGGTCTTGAAAGGTCAGCGTCGAGGCCGACTCCGCCTGGTTTGCCGTCGCGACCGAACGACGCGAGCGTGAACTGGCCCCCATCGACGGAGTACATGATGGGTCGTCCCCATGCATCGAGTGGATGGGAGTCCTGATCCCAGTTGAGTTCATCGTACGGCGGGTCGATACGACGGAGTCCTGCGAGCGATCGCGGCAGTGCATCGGTGTCCTGCTGATATTCCCGCAGCATCGACTCGAGGGCTGAGAAGGTGTGCAGCGTTGACAGCACCTTGGGCCCGAAGTTCGGCATCCAACGCATGGGCAGCCATGCTACGAGACAGGCAATCACCGCGACAAGGCCTCCGGCGGCGAGAGAGATCAAGATGCGTATATCGAACAAGCCAGGCTTCCTCATGTCGTTACGCCTCAGGGCGCCTCCTGCGACTGCCCACGTTTCCTAACGAAACGGCGTCCCTTCATACGTCTGTCAAGACAAGGCCCACCGCCTGCTTCTGACACAGTCTACCAGGAATTGAGGCGTTTGCCAACTGTGGGGCAATCCCGTAGAGTGATCTTGCGCCTGTCGCACTGACCAAAGCCGAATAGACGCCCCCTGAGAGGTTAGCGGTAGAAGGCATTGGCTCATTGCTGTTTGAAAGGCAAATGATACAATGGCAATGGGTGAGACGGACGGGTCCGGCTCGCTTGATGATTTGGAGCGAGGATGTTGTGAGCATCCGGAACAGCGGATTCCGCCGGGAACTCAACGAGAGCATGTAAAAGAAGCACGAGAAGTAGCTCCGCAGAACGGACAATTGCGACGATGAAGAACTACAGGCTGTACCAGGTGGATTCCTTCACGAAGAATCTGTTTCAGGGCAATCCCGCCGGGGGTCGATGCCCAATCTACTTTGTCTCCACGGCCCCCCCGAATGTCCTGGTCGGCATCCGCGAGCGGACCACGTTGAACGGCCTCAAGCCGAACCTTGAGAAACTGACGGAGATCAGCCGACAGATTCGCTGCAACGGCTATTTCGTTTTCGTCCTGACCGACGCCTTCGGTGGCGTCCTGTCCCCCGGCCGCATGTTCGCACCGGCCATCGGAATCCCGGAGGACCCGGTAACAGGCAACGCCAACGGCCCACTCGGAGCGTATCTCGTTCAGCATCGTCTCGTCCCGAACGATGGTCGCCGCTTCGCATTCGAAGGCCAACAAGGAGAAGCCATCGGACGGCTGGGGACAGTGGAGGTCGCTGTCGACATCGCCGAGGGTCGTCCCAAAGCGGTCCAGGTCGGAGGACGAGCCGTGACCGTGTTCAAGTCCGAGATCACGCTCTAACGGTATTCTCTGCGCGGCGGGGGCGAACAAATCAGGCGTCACGTCGTATGGCGCATTTTGCCGTTAGGGGTCGGCCCTGCGGTTTCGGTCTATCGTACCGGTTGGGCATGGGGATAATTTTGGGGTGCGGGTCTTGACGGCGAAGGGGTTTTTGGTCAACCTATGCGTTTTGTTTCTCTGGGGGGAGGCTGGGTCGTCCGGGGCGGAATTGATGCCTGAGTTTTGGAGACAGACATGATAGAGGTCAAAGGACTTCGGCGGCGTTTCGGGCCGGTCGTTGCGGTGGACGGGGTCTCGTTCAGCGCCGCCAAGGGACAGGTGCTCGGCCTGCTGGGTCCCAACGGGGCGGGCAAGACCACGACGATGCGCATGCTGACCTGCTACATTCGGCCGGACGCCGGCACCGCCAGCGTCTGCGGGCACGACATCCTGACCGATTCGATCGGGGTGCGACGTTCGCTGGGCTATCTGGCGGAAAACTCGCCGGCCTACCCGGAGATGACGGTGGGGGGCTTCCTGAAGTTCATCTGCGACGTGCGGCAGATCACGGGCCGCCGGCGCAAAGCGGCCCTCGACCGTGTCGTGCCGATGTGCTCGATCGACTCGGTTTACCACCAGACGATCGAGACGCTGTCGAAGGGCTACAAACGCCGCGTCGGACTGGCCCAGGCGCTGATCCACGACCCCGATGTGCTGATCCTCGACGAGCCGACCGACGGCCTCGATCCCAACCAGAAGTACGAGGTCCGAAAGCTGATCGGCGTGATGGCCAAGGACAAGTGCATCATCGTCTCGACCCACATCCTCGAAGAGGTGGAGGCAGTCTGTTCCCGGGCGATCATTGTGGCCCGGGGCAAGGTTCTGGTGGATTCGACGCCCCAGGAGCTCAAGGACAAGCACCATGCCAGTCTGGACGAGGTCTTCCGCAAGATCACCCGAAGCAAATGCGCCTGAACCGGTCGATTCGTGATGATAGACAAACGATGATGGGTAAGAAGTAACGATCAATGGTCAACTGTATCGGGAGTGCCACATGAACAGTTTTTGGGCGGTATTTAAGAGGGAGCTGAAAAGCTACTTCACGACGCCCCTCGCCTATGTTTTTCTCGTCATCTTCCTGTTCTTCAGCGGCTATCTGACGTTCAAGGAGGGGTTTTACGAGGCCCGGCAGGCCGACCTGAGACCGTTCTTCGCGAACCTTCCGCTGCTATTTGTGTTCATGGTCCCCTCGACGGCCATGCGGCTGTGGGCCGAGGAGCGCAAGGTCGGGTCCGTCGAGTTGCTGTTCACACTGCCGATCACGATTGTGCAGGCGGTGCTGGCGAAGTTCTTCGCGGCCTGGCTGTTTCTGGGGATCGCGCTGGCATTGACCTTTCCGCTGGTTGTGACCGTTTGCTATCTGGGTGACCCCGATATCGGGCTGATCGTGACGGGCTATCTCGGCGCGTTCCTGATGGCGGGGGGGTTCCTGGCCATTGGCTGCTTCTTCTCGGCGCTGAGCAAGAACCAGGTGATCGCCTTCGTGCTCAGCGTAGTCGCCTGCGCCGTCCTGGTGTTCGCGGGGATGCCGACGACGTTGAATTACGTCTCGACGTTTTTGCCGCCCGGCATGGTCGCGGCGGTCGAGGGCATGAGCTTTCAGGTGCATTTCGACTCGATGCAGAGGGGCATCCTGCAATTCAAGGACCTCGCCTATTTCGTTCTCCTGATTGCCGGCTGGGTCGCCGCCTGTGCGATCGTTCTGGATGAAAGGAAGGCCAGCTAATGAATCGGACCCTACGTGCGATTGTCGGGGCCGCCCTGGTCCTGGTCATTGCCTTCAGCGGGATCAGCATTTGCCAGAACCTCGGTCGGCGCTGGAAGGTGGATGTCACCGATCAGGAGCTTTATACGCTCAGTGACGGGACCAAGGCCATTCTGGGCCGTCTCAATCAGCCGATCAAGATCAAGTTTTTCTACGCCAAGACCGCGGCGATGAAGGGCCCCGATCAGATTCGCTACTTCAACAACTACTCCGAGTTCGTTCGGGCCCTGCTGGATGAGTATGTCGCCGCCTCGAACGGGATGGTCGAGTTGCAGGTGATCGATCCGAGGCCGTTCTCGGATGACGAGGAACAGGCGTTGCGGCTGGGGCTGCGGCGTTTCCCCATCACCGAGGAAGAGAGCTTCTTCTTCGGTCTGGCCGTGCAGACGCAGTTCGGCGTGGAAAAAACCATTCCCTTCTTCTCGCCTGACCGGCAGAACTTTGTCGAATACGACATCAGCTATCTGATCGATACCGCCATCACCCGCCAGAAGACGCGGGTGGGGATCATGAGCTCGCTGCCGGTGATGGGCGACGACGTCACGGGCTATATGGCCCAGATGATGCGGATGCAGGGCCAGCAGCCCAAGCCCGCCTGGACGATTGTCGAACACCTCCGGCAGAAATATGATGTGACAGAAGTCGCGACGGACGTCAACGACATCAATGACGTCGATATCCTGATTGTGGTTCATCCGAAGGACCTGCCCGAGCAGACGCAGTTCGCCATCGATCAGTTCATTCTCAAGGGCGGCAGAGCGATCCTCTGCGTCGATCCGCATTGCATCGTGGATCGGCCGCAGCAAAACCCGATGCAGATGACGGCCCAGAAGCAAAGTTCCGACCTTGACCGTCTGATGCGGATGTGGGGCCTCTCCATGCCGGCCAACACCTTCGCAGGCGACCGGTCGCTGCTGCTGGAGGCGCCGCTGACGGCCAACCAGCGGCCCCAGCCGATCATGGGATTCCTCGGGCTCAAGCCGCCGTGCTTCAACTCGGAGAAGGCCATCACCGCCGACCTCAACGAGGTTCGCGTGCTGTTTGCCGGCGTGCTGCGCGAGGTTTCTCCTGCCGGCCGGGCGGCGGATCCCAACCAGGTAGACCACGGCAACGATGGGATCGTCAGGACGCCGCTGATCATGACGACCGAAAAGGGCAACAGTTGGAGCGTCAGCAGCTCGTTCGAATTGATGTTCCCCGATCCCGACAAGCTGATGGCCCTGTTCATCGACGGCACGCAGCCGGTCTCGATGGGTTACCTCGTCACCGGGCGCTTCCAGAGCGCTTTTCCCGAGGGAATCGAGGTCGAGGTCGAAGCCGAGGATGGCGAGGACGAAGAAGCCGAGGATGACCCCAACGAGCCGAGGATGGTCACCCGGCAGATCACCGGGCTTAAGGAGGCGGCCGCCGATTGTGCCGTGGCGGTGTTCAGCGATGTGGACTTCCTCAGCGATCAGATGGCGTATGCGAATTCGTTGTTCGGCAAGATGGTCGTCGGCGACAACAGCGCCCTGTTGATGAACACGATCGAGGACCTGAGCGGGTCCGGCGATCTGATCTCCATTCGATCACGGGGCAACTACAAGCGGCCCTTCGCCGTCGTCGACGAGATCGAGCAGCAGGCCGAGCGGGAGACCGCTCAGGAAGTGGCGCTGATCAACGCGCAGATCGATGGTTTCAACCAGCAGCTTCAGAATCTGGTGGAGTCGGGGCAGGCCGCCGAACAGGAAGAGGTGATCGGCAGTTCGATCATCGAACAGAAACGTCTGCTGGAACTGAAGATTCGTGAGGCCCAACGTCAGCT
>JAAYBA010000087.1 GCA_012719085.1 Planctomycetota bacterium | reverse complement strand
TGGCGGTGGACCAGGCCAACGTGCTGAGTGACCTGCCCCGTGATCCCTCTGCAACCGAGTGTCAGGTGATCCGCGTCTTCGCCAAGGCGCTCTATCACGTCACCGCCACGCGGCCGGTGGACCCCAATTGGGAGAATCGTGGACGTGATGTCCAGCAGTACGAATTGCGGGTGCAGCGGATGGATATCCGGTTCGACGAGCGGCTCAAAACCCTCTACGATGACGCCATGAGCCGGGGCTTGTGGAAGGGCACCGTCGCCGTGCACGACCGCGCCGAGTATTGGACCGAGGGCGTGTTGGCCTATTTCGACGCGGTGGGCCAGGGCGTCTGTCCCAACGATGCCGCCGCCCCGATCGCGACGCGCGAGGCCCTGAAGGCCTACGATCCCGGCCTGTTCGAACTCGTCGAGACGACCATGGCCTACAAGGGCAAGGTCGATTGGCGTCGTGCGCCTTGAAACGGCGGCCCTATGGGATACACTGTGGGCATGGACGGGTGTGGCGAAGAAACGGACTGAGAACATCGACAGAGCTATGGACTAAAGGAGCGGCGATCATGACAGAGCGAACCCGACGACAGTTTCTGCGAGATTCGATGTGGACCACAGCGGCGGCGATGGCCGCACCGATGATCGGCGCCGCCCGGGCGCAGAACGCCGGCGCCAACGACAAGCTCCTGTGCGCCGTGGTCGGCTGCAAGGGTCGGGGCGGCAGCCATATCAGCGCCTTCTCCGGCCGTAAGGACTGCGAGATCGCTTACATCGTCGATATCGATGAGAAGGTCGGCCAGGACTGCTGCAACGCTCTGGAGAAGAAGACGGGCAAGCGGCCCAAGTGGGTCAAGGACATGCGCGAGGCCTTCGACGACAAGTCGCTCGACATCGTCTCGACGGCAACGCCGAACCACTGGCACGCGCTGTGCGGCGTTTGGGCGATGCAGGCGGGCAAGGACGTCTATATCGAAAAACCCATCAGCTACGACGTTGCGGAGGGGGCGGCGCTGGTGGCCGCGGCGAAGAAGTATGGGCGCATGTGCCAGGTGGGCACGCAGTGCCGCTCGAACCCTGCCATCCAGAATGCGATGAAGTTTCTCGCCGATGGGGGCATTGGCGAGGTCAACTTCGCGCGGGGGCTGTGCTACAAACGACGCAGATCGATCGGCGCGCTGGGCGACTACAAGATCCCCGACAATGTGGACTTCAACCTCTGGAGCGGGCCGGCCCCGTACAGTTCACCGAAGCTGACCCGCCCGCAGTTCCACTATGACTGGCACTGGCAGCGGCTCTATGGCAACGGCGACTCAGGCAACCAGGGGCCGCACCAGACCGACATCGCGCGGTGGGGGCTCGGCGTCAATCGGCATCCCAACAGCGTGATCGCCTACGGCGGCCGCCTCGGCTATCAGGCCGAACGCAACGATCCCGCCTACGTCGATGCGGGCGACACGGCCAACACCGAGATCGCCATCTACGACTACGGCGACAAATGCATGGTCTTCGAGACGCGAGGCCTGTCTGTGGACAACTCCGCCGACATGGAGATCAACACCATGTTCGACAGCGTCAAGGGCAACAAAATCGGCGTGATCTTCTACGGGACCGACGGCTGTCTCGTCCAGCGGACCTATTCGCATTGCGTTGTCTTCGACCTCAAGGGCCAGGTCGTCAAAGAGTTCAAAGGCGGCGGCGATCATTTCGACAACTTCGTCCGGGCCGTCCGCAGCCGGCGTGCGGGTGATCTCAACTCCGACGCCTTCCAGGGCCATCTCTCGGCGGCGCTGGCGCATCTGGCCAACATAAGCTACTATCTCGGTGAGAACAACAGGGTCTCGGCCGGCGAGGCCAAGGCCGTGTTGGAGAAGGTCAAGAGTCGCGACAACAATGTCCTGACGCTCAACCGGACGCTCCGCCACCTGACCGACAGCGGTGTCGATCTCGACAAGTACCCCATCTCGATGGGGCCGATGCTCCAGTTCGATCCGAAGAAGGAGGCCTTCACCAACAACGCCGCCGCCAACGCAATGCTGCGACGCGA
>JAAYBA010000619.1 GCA_012719085.1 Planctomycetota bacterium | reverse complement strand
GCGTGTCGGGGCAGTCCCGGATCGCCCAGCGCCCAGCGGGCGATGTCCATCTCGTGCGGGCCCTGGTTGCCGATGTCGCCGTTGCCGGTGTTCCACATCCAGTGCCAGACGTAATGGAACTGGCTGCGGTGCAGTGGGACCATGTCGGCCGGACCGCACCACTGGTTGTAGTCCACGGTGGCCGGAATTGGCGCTGGGCCGTTCGTGCCCGGGACGATCCCGTTGGTGCCGGGGCCCCGTCCCTTGTAGCAGAACCCGCGAACCCACTGGATCTTGCCGATGTGGCCTTCCCGGATCCACTCGAACGCCGCTGGATGCGCCTCGGACGACCGCTTCTGCATCCCGATCTGCACGATGCGATTGTACTTGCGGGCCGCCTCGACCATCTTGCGGCCTTCCCAGATACAGTAGCTGGCCGGCTTCTCGATATACACGTCCTTGCCCGCCTGGCAGGCCCACACCGTCACCAGCGCGTGCCAGTGGTTGGGCGTTGCCGAGGTGATGACGTCGATGTCCTTGTCTTCGAGCAGCTTGCGGACGTCGGTATAGGTCCGCAGCTTGTACCCTTCCTTCTCCTCGAACGCCTTGGCTTTGCCCTCCATCTGCCGGGTGTCGGCGTCGCAGATGGCCACCAGCTTGGCGCCTTCGCAGCCGTGAAAGTACCGCATGTGGCCTCCGCCCTGACCGCCGACCCCGACGACGGCCACGCGAATCTGGTCGTTGGCGCCGAGCACGCGCGAATGCGGCCCCGCCAGCGCCAGGCCCACTCCGGCGGCCACCGAACTCTTGATGAAGTCGCGACGTGTTACACTACCCATAATGGCTCCTTTCTCTAAAGGTCTGCACTCGAATGCGATTGCATTCGTCTGTCTTTCGGCTTGCCTCAGGAGGCATATTCCTGATAACGCTCGGCCACCTTGCCTTCGACTTCATTGCCCTTGTGGAAGTAGAAGCGCCACTTGAAGGTGACGCTCTCGCCGGCCGGGACGACCAGATTGCCCGTTCCGGCCGGCTTCCTCTCGAAGTCGTGGATGCCGAACGGATTGGCCGCAAACAGCCCGTAATCCCGCACGTGCCACCACGTCGGATGGCGCGGGTTGCCCGGATGGTCGAAGATCGCCACGCCCACCACGTCGCCGTTCACCGGCCCGTAGTAGTCGCACCAGGCGGCGCGCTTTCCCCAGGTCGCGCCGTCTCGCATGCCTTCGCTGTTGACGATGTGGCCCTGGCCCACCGAACCTTTCAGCCGCATCGTGGGCGCCAGGCGGATCGCCATCGATCCTTCCTTCGTGTCGCCGAAGACCAGTTCGCCGTGCGAGGCGTGGATCGTGACTTCGAGGTCCAGGATTCGCGCGTCCGGCCCGCCCGAGAAGCGGTGCCGGCGGGTGTCGGTGCAGATGGTCCGGCCGTCCGCGGCGATCCAGTTGTTCTGTGACGTGATAACGCCGACCTGCGGCCCCGAGCTGACCTCGATGAACTTGTCGTGGACGATCCGCCCCCGCGTGTCACCGTCGGCCCAGAAGTCCACGCCGTTGACGTCACCGTGCGTGAACCAGAGCGACTTGTGGTGCGGATGGTCCCGGGCCTCGTCGGGCTTCTCGGCCATCGGCCAGTGGCGAATCACCGCCGCCCCCGTCGGCCCCATCACCGGATAGAAGTAGGGTCGCGGCTTGGCGGTGTGGCAGTACTCCGTGAACGGCTTGCCGTCGATCTCGACCGTGACCCTGTCGCTGTGCTGCGTGACCTTCACTCCGCTGCCGGACCGCACCCCGCCCGACTGCGCCGTGGCGACCATCCGCGCGAAGACCGCCTTCTGTGCCGCCAGCGCCGCCACGCGATCGTCGGGCCGCGTCCGCGCCTCCAGCAGGACCCAGCCGTCGTAGTCGGTCCCCACCATCAGGTCGATCAGCTCCTGATAGGGATAGTCGTTCATGTCCAGCTCGCGAACGTGCGCGGTGGCGCCGAAGAAGGGCCGGACGAGATGGAAATTATACGCCAGCCCTTCACCTTCAAGGTCCTGGCCGTTGCAGTTCCAGCAGACCTTCACGTTGGGGTGGTCGGTGGCGTCCATGATCGCCTTGATTACCGGCAGCGGTGAACAGCTCCCGTGGACTTCCAGACGAACCTCCTGCCCATGCGACTGGCCGAACGCCCCCAGTTCGTTCAGTGATTTGCCGATCTGTTCGATCGTCTTCTCGTACGGGACACCCTTCGGCAGATCGTTCGGCTTGACCTTCACACCCGATCCGCCGCAGTCGGCCGACAGCACGACGTACTCCTTGGCGCCTTCGATCTCCTTCTCCAGGCGATCGCGTTCGGGATAGTGAAAGGCGAAATTGGTTCCGAGCCCGACCAACGTGACGCCGCTGTCGGCAAACCGCTTCTTGACATCGGCTCGCTCGGCCTTGCTGAGATTCGATTCGACGCCGTGCGCGTGCTGCGTGCGAAGCTCGACGCCGAGAACGCCGGTCTTGCGGCAATTGGCGATCAGCGCCGGCAGCGTCCAGTCATCCCCCCAAAGGTACGTGACCAGGCCGAACTTCATCTTCGCCCCCGGCATCGCCGAAACCAGGGCCCGGCCCATCGGACCGAGGGCAAGCAGACCGGCTCCCAGCGACATCGAACGGGTGAGAAACTCGCGGCGTGTGGTGTGATATTCGCTCATGGTTACGCCCCTTTGGAATAGTCGTGATGGATACCGAAAGACAACACCGCTCCAGTGAAGCTTCTGCGATTCGTTGTATCCGCGACGGGGACACCCACCGTGCGATGCTCGGTGCATGGGCACAGAGCAACCCCTTACGGCCACGCGACCCTTGCGAGCCGTCCCGGCAGGCGTCAACCCACAAGACTGAATTATCGTCCCCCCCGACCGTCCCTGTCAACCCCTTTTGCCGGGTCCGGCAAGTACGGTGTCTTCGCAGATTCAGGGCAGGGCCATTCCGGGCACACAGGGCCCGGCGTGAAGCCGGTACGGCATCT
>JAAYBA010000618.1 GCA_012719085.1 Planctomycetota bacterium | reverse complement strand
GTGGCGGCGCCGTGGCGATCTGTTGAAGGCGCGCAACTGTATCTTTGCCGGCAACTCCGGGGGCTATGGGCCCGGCGCGATCTTCACTCACTCCACAACCGTGGTGCGCCTGTCGAACTGCACGTTTGTCGGCAATCGCGGCCGACCCAATGCCGTCGAGTATCCCCCGATGCCCCAAGCCATTGCCGTAATGACGAACTGCATCGTATGGGATGGTCCGGACCCGTTCACGAAGTTCGAGGCGTTTGAGCCGGAGGTCATCGTGACCTACAGCAACGTGCAGGGAGGTTACACAGGCGAAGGCAACATCGACGTCGATCCACTCTTCGTCGATCCAGGCTACTGGGACCCGAACGGTACACCGGATGATCCAAACGACGACGTCTATGTTGTGGGCGATTATCACCTGAAGTCGCAGGCTTGCCACTGGGACCGCGCCGCCGAGACATGGATCTTCGACGAGGTCACCAGCCCGTGCATCGACGCGGGCGATCCGAACGCGCCGCTCGGCGCCGAACCGTTCCCGAATGGAGGCTACGTCAACGTGGGTGCCTATGGCGGCACCGCCGAGGCGAGCCGGTCGTACTTTGGAGAGCCTGTCTGCGAAACGCAGATCGCCGGCGACATCAACGGCGATTGCCGGGTCGACGACCTCGATCTGGATATCCTGATGTCGCACTGGCTGATGCCCGATATCGGAAAGCCGAATATCCCACCGACCATCCGGCTGATCAGCCCTGCCGAAGGCGATGAATTTGCCCCTGGAACGCCGATGGTCTTCCGTGCCGAAGCCTCCGACCCAGACGGCGCCGTGGTCCGCGTGAGCTACCACCTGACGAGTCGAGGGCAGTACGGTACCCAGAGCACGGGTCCCGGCCTGGGCGATCCGGACGACGACTGGATGGTCGCGTGGGAATGGTGGCGCACCGTGACGATATACCCCGACCGGACGTATACGGTCCGAGCCAAGGCCATCGACAACGACGGCGCCATCACCGAAACACCGGAAATCGAGATCAAGGTGATGCCATAAATGCCAGCCCGTTCGACATGCGAACCCAGGAATCCTGCTGTGGGCCTGACGGGCCAACCACGACGGGGCGGCGGCGCGCGGAGGCCGCCGCCTCGATTCTTCAGAAAAGAACGTAACGTTTCAGGCGGCAGATGGTCTATCGAGGCGTGGAGTCTTTCGCAGCGACTCTGGGACTTCGGCGGGGAAGGGCCGGATCTGCAGGATCGGAAGGACTGTAAGACGTTTCTTGAAAGACAGTTAGGAGGACGCGCCATGTCAAGTGCAATGCGTAACGCGTCCGCAGTGGTCGTCTGTGTCTGTGCAATTCCCGCCATGCTGTGGGCCCAGGGAGACGCCAACACGCCTTGGGACCCGAACGCACACCTGGTTGCCTATCCCAAATCGATGGGAATGACCACAACTTTTGAGTATACGGCGGAGGCCGAGCCGGTGTGGCAGCGGGGCCCCAACAAGATGCAGTTCTCGGGTCAGATCGCCGTGACCGACCCGGCCGGACTGATCGGGTTGGCCGCAGACACGGTGATGGAGGTCTTGGTCCTGGATGAGGCCGGCGAGCCGCTGATGACTGGGCCTCTTTCGCAGCCCACCCCTCTCTACGAGCCGGTCGTGTATACCAGCACATTCTGGGTTCCAACCGGCGAGATGATCTACAGGATTGTGCCTTTCGAGTTCTCCTTTGATACCGTCATCCCAACGCCCGGCGAGTTTCCATCGCACCTGAGCCGAATCGAATGGTCGATGAATGCCCTGTTGAGCGATACGGTGGAGGCGATCGATCTGCCGTTCGCCCCAAGCGAAGAGGGGATCGGAGTGGCGCCTGGGTTGGAGGTGTTCGTCGAGCAGACCTCTATCGAGGAGGATTGTTACCAATACCACAGCACCGTCCTGATCGATCCGACCCGGATCGCGTATCCGCACACGCACAAACCGCTGAGCGAGAGTCGGGGGGACGATATTGGATTGCTGCGGGGCTACTTGTGGTCGAAGACTGGCCTGCCGGAGACAGTTGTCGTGGAGATCGACGTGCTGGATGCCGACGGTGTCTCGATTCAGAACTACGCGCAGGATGCGCGAACCGTAGGGTTTGTCATCGGGACAGGCTCTGAGGAGGGTCTGACCATCATCGCCCAGACGCTCACGGGCACCGGCCGCGGGGCCGGTGCGGCGGCGTTCATCCGCTACGTTGTCGCTCGCAATCCTTACCGGCAGAAGGTTGATTTTGCGCTCGAAGACGTTCCCGTGCCAGGCTTCTGAGAAGCTCGTCAGGGTGACAACGATCATCCCAGGGGCGGCAAGCGGAGGCGGCCGCCCCTTGGTCTTGCGTACGCCGGGCGGAGGCATCGGATGTGGATGGGACCGTACTGATGGTGCAGTACACCATCGAATATTGTAGTGAGACATTGCGTGTCATACACGGCCTGTATTCCATGGACCCGACGGATGGCTGGCGCCTGGAGAGAGACTGGTCGAAGATCCAGTACGATGGTGTCTATACCATCCGCGCTCGGGCCGTCGACAACGACGGTGCCGCGACCGACTCGTCCACGATTCAGGTGACTCTGCATCCGTAGCGTCCCACCACGAACCCTCGCACGGGGGCGGCGGCGCGCGGAGGCGGCCCTGGGCCGCCGCCCCGATGTGATTTGTCTTGCGAGCGGATTGCCAATGCGGGTACAATCCGAGGGACAACGATCAGGAGGAACTCGGATGCATACGCAGAGAAACACCTATGCACGTCTGTTGCCGACGGCTCTTCTCGTCTTCGTAATGTGGCACGGCTCCTTTGCCGGCGAATCCGTCGTCTCGCCGGCGGTCGCGATGGAGATCGCGATACGAGCGGGGGACCTGCGGATGGTCCTGGAGAACACGGGCCAGGGTTTGCGTCTTGCCGGCCTTACCGATCAGATCACGAACCAGGAGTTGTGTCCCACCGGGCCGGCACCGCTGTTCTCTGTGGTGCTGCGCGACGTGCAGACGAAGGACTTGCTGACCATCACCGCTGATACCGGGTGGAAGCAGGTTGACACCACCTTCAGTGGCGCCACGAGAATGTATGCGTTCACGTTTGCCGCTCCGACCGATGATCGGCTTGAAGGCATCGAGGTCAAAGTGACACTCGACGTCGACGACCCCAACAGCGCGCTGATCTGGGATTTGCGAGTGGCCAACGACAATCCCCGATGGGCCCTCTGGCGCATCGTATTCCCCCAGGCCGCGGTGCGCGACTTGGGCGAGGATGCCAAGGTGTTCGCGCAGGTCACCTCCGGCGTAGAGCTATCGGAGATGTGGAGCAAAGGTGGCAGGCGAGGCGGACCCTATCCCGGCGGCTGGACGTGCATGCAGTACATGGC
>JAAYBA010000617.1 GCA_012719085.1 Planctomycetota bacterium | reverse complement strand
TCGGTGACGGCCTCCCACAGCGCGATAAAGCCGGGGTCGGAGATGCTCGGCGTGCCGGCGCTGGTGACCACAGCGATGGACTTGCCCTCCTGGAGCAGCCTCACGATCCGCCCGATGACGCGTTGCTCGTTGTGCTCGTGGAAGGCGATCTGGGGCTTGCTGATTTCGAAGTGCTTCAGCAGCAGCCCGGTCCGCCGCGTGTCCTCGCTGGCCACGTAGTCCACCGCGCGCAGCGTCTCCAGCGCCCGCAGCGTAATGTCGCCGAGATTCCCAATCGGCGTCGAAACCAGATACAGCTTGCCCGTTTCCGGCATTCAAGGTTCTCCGACGCCATCTACTCGACGGTCGCCGATTCGTAGCGTCGCAGGGCTTTGCTCAGGTTCTCTTTTGCCTGTGCGTCGGTCGTCAGATCGACGGCTTTCTTCTGGAGTGTGACGGCCTGGGCGACGTACTTCTTGCCCAGCTCGTACATTGCCAGGGCATAGGTGTCGAGAATGGATGGGTTCTTTTCCTCCGTCAGCGTGACGGCCTTGGCGGCGGCTTCGCGGGCCAGTTCGAGGTCGCGGCTCTCTTGCGGCACATCGGTCAGGATCCGCCAGGCCAGGGCGTTGAGCATGGCGCTGTTGTCCGAGCCGACGAGCTGCGCGCCGATCGCGGCCGCCTCGCCGGAGTTCGTGTCAACGGTCGTGAAGTAGCTCTTGTAGAGCGCGAGCACGCGGGCCTCTTCCTTCTCCCGGGCGGCCTGCTTTGCGGCGTAGGCGACGGCGTCGAACCGATCGTTGACGACCTCCTCCAACACCTCATCCATGCCGGCCATGGGGTGTCCGTGCCAAACGAGCGTGCCGTCTTTGCCGACGATGAACGCGTGGGGAATGCCCTGGACGCCAAAGGCGTCCATGTAGCCCTTCCAGACCTGGCCTTCGCGATCGACGGCAACGGCGTACTCCATCTTCTTCTGCTCGTCCATCTGCGCGACGAACGGCTTGACGATATCGGCGGTTTCGTTGGAGACGCCGACGATCGTGACGCGCTGGTCCTTGAATCGGTGCTGGATTTCGGTCAGGTGCGGAATGCTCGTTCGGCAGGGCGGGCACCACGTCGCCCAGAATTCGACCACGGTGATCGAGCCGGGCGTCAGTTGCACCGGCCCGCCTTTGATCCACTCCAACCCCGTCAGCGGCGCCGCCCGGCCGCCGAGCTGACCCGGCGCAGGCTGGGATGCATCCCTCTGGGCCGCACCAACAAGGACCGCCAGGATCAGCAACGCCGCAACACCCAGGCAAAGACCCGCTCTCTTCTTCATGATGGCTCCCTTCTTTTGTCGGGCAGTCTCGCGCGATCCGCCAAGCACCGCCTCGGGTTCTCCAAAATGTTCGATGTTTCCCATGGCGCTATCATACCCATACGACGCTGGTTTGGAAATGGCCCGGTCCCGTCAGGACTGCATCTGTCCCAATATGTGCAGGACGAGTGCCGGGGCGACGATGGCGGCGGTTTCGGTTCGCAGGATGCGCGGGCCGAGGGTCACGGCGACGGCGCCGCCACTGTCGCGGGCCTGGGCGGTCTCGGCGTCGCTGAACCCGCCTTCGGGGCCGATCAGCAAGGCAATCGATCTCGGCGTTTTGCCATCGAGCCGCAGGGCGTCGTTCAATGTGAGCGTTTCGCCTGACGTGGACGCGATCAGGGCGCGATCGAAACCGCCGAGTTGAGAGAGGGCCTGGGACCAGGTGATCGCCTCTTCGATCTGCGGGACGCGACCCCGGTGCGACTGCTCGGCCGCTTCGGCAACGATCCGCTGCCAGCGGACGAGCTTCCTGTCGTCGATGTGTCTGGCCCGCAGCAGCGTCCGCTCGGTCTGGACGGGGACGAATCGCGACACGCCCACCTCGGTGCCCTTCTGGAGGACCCACTCGAACTTCTCGCGGGCCAGCAGGCCCTGAAACAGGGCGATCTGCACACCCGGCTCGCCCGTCGCTTGGCGCGTGCCCACGATCCGCCCGAGGACCTCGCGGCTGCCGACGGTTGTCAGGGTCACGTCGAACTCGCTGCCGGCGCCGTTCAGCACGACGATCCCGTCGCCCGGCTTGAGCCGGAGCACATGGCAGACCTGATGCGCCTGCTCGGCGCCGAGCCGAACCAGATCGCCTTCAAATCCCGATTCCGATACAAAAAAGCGGTTGGCACTCATAGAATGAGGGTATCTTATTATACTTTGGTGTAACTTGCGGGGGCTTATTATAGTTTTGGGCCGAAAAGTGTAACAGCGTGCGGATTGGCCCGCCGAGGAGTGATTCCTGGTGACGATTCCCATTCTCTACGAGGACGACGATATCCTGGCTGTGAGCAAGCCTGAGGCCCTGGCGGCGATTCCCGAGCGGCACGGGCCGGGCGGCTCGCTGTTCGAGGTCCTCTGCGCGCAGCGGGGCGAGAGGCTCTACATCGTCCACCGGATCGACAAAGAGACCAGCGGGCTGATCGTCTTCGCCCGCAGCGCCGAGGCCCACCGCCGGCTCAATCGGAAGTTCGAGACGCGCGAGGTCGAAAAGACGTATCTGGCTCTGGCGCATGGGGTTATCACCGAAGATGCCATCTCGGTCGATGCCCCGTTGCGACAGTTCGGTTCGGGGCGGGTCGCGGTCGATCCGGTGCGGGGCAAGCCCAGCGCGACCGAGTTCCGCGTTCTGGAGCGCTTCGGATCGCACACGCTTGTCGAGGCCCGCCCGCGAACGGGCCGGCGGCACCAGATTCGCGTTCACCTTTACCATCTCGGCCACCCCATCGCAGGCGACCCGCTCTACGGCGGCGAGGCCACGCGGCGGGGTTTTGCCCGGATGATGCTCCATGCCTGGCGGCTGGAGCTGACGCTGCCCTCTGGCCGACTGCTGGCGATCGAGGCTCCCATCCCCGAATCGTTCGAGGCCGCCCTCGATACCCTCAGACGGGCGTCGGGGTGATCGTGGTCTGTCTTTGGCCTGCGACGAGGTGAATTGCGCTTGACG
>JAAYBA010000616.1 GCA_012719085.1 Planctomycetota bacterium | reverse complement strand
GGGGGGGGGCGACGGCCTCTGGGGGCGCTAACGACCTTGTTTGGGTCGGCGCTACTCGATCGGGGCGCGGAGCAGGGTGATGCTCAGCGGCCTGACGGCGATAGCACCCGTCAGGTCGGTGGGGGCGGCGCCTTCGATGTCCACGTTGCGCGGCTCGCCCGGCTCGTTGTACGCCATCGGATCGTCGCCGGCGATGATCCAGGTCTGGGCCGCGCCCGCGGCAGCGACGTTGGCCAGATCGAGCTTGAGCCGGTACGTGTCCCGCGTCGGGTTCACGATGCCGATTGTCAGCGTCTTGCCGTCGGCGGTCAGCGCCGCCGAGACGTCCAGCGGAGCCGCCTCATGTTTGACGGCCACCGGGACCGTCCCGAACTGTTTGCGATAGAGCATCAGCGGCAGGCCCGTCGAGTCGAAGTCGGCCGTCGTCTTGGTCGTCTTGATGCAGCCGATCACGTTGACGGTCTGTGCGTAGTTGGCCATCCAGATGATGTCGGTATTGCGGAAGTACTCGTGCAGACCGGCGGCGATGCCCAGCGCGTCCTTGAGGAAGTAGCGCGTGCCCAATTCGCCGAAGACGTGCGGGCCGTACCAGTAGTTCCACTCGGTCATGGCGATCCGGATGTCCTTGCCCTTCAGCGAGGGCAGCTCCTTACGAAGGGTGCGATGTCCGTCGGCCTTCCGCCGGATCTGGTTGGGTACCTGCTGGACGTGCTCGGCGATGTCGTCCCGGCTCTGGGTGTAGAAGTGCTCGCTGATCAGATCCATGTGATCGGCACAGCGGGTCAACATGCCTCGGCTCCAACTCCGTGGCCCGGCGTCGCCCAGATCGCCGCTCGCGACCGTCTTAATGCTTGGATCGACCTCGCGCATCATCTGCTCGACCCAGTTGTGCTTGAGGACATAGTGATTCAGGGACATATAACCGAGTTGCCAGTTGCCCCACATTTCGTTGCCGACGCACCACCACTTGACATCCAAGGGCGCGCGCTGGCCGTTGTCGGACCGGAGTCTGCCCATCAGGGTGGTGCGAGCGCCGTTGGCGTACTCGACCTGGGCGGCGGCCGAATATGCGTCGCCGAAACCAGTATTGACGGTAATCATCGGCTCGGCATCGACCAGTTGGCAGAAGCGAACGAACTCGTGCATACCCATGTCGTTGGTCTCGATCCCGGTCCACGCGGGATTGGTGCGCGTGGGCCGTCGATCGCGATCGCCGATTCCGTCGCGCCAATCGTAGCCGCTGACGAAGTTGCCGCCCGGCCAGCGATAGAGCGGTGCATCGAGCTGTCGAAGCAGTTCCAGCGTGTCGGCGCGGAAGCCTTCGACGTTGTCGGCCGGCATCAGGGAGACGCAGCCGATCGTGAGCGTGCCTTCACCCGTGGCGACGATCTCCAGGCGGGCGTTATCGGTGTTCTTCCCCACTGTGAATTTCAGCGGGACCTTGGTGTACTTGCTGCGCAGCTTCTTGATCGCGACTGTGTCTCGGTCGGCGTCGGCGTCGCCCCAGATGAGGCTGACGGTGACGGGCCCGGCCTTGCCGTCGCCGGCCAGGTAGATATAGCCGGTGTAGCGCTTGCCGCCGACGACACCGAGTTCTTCCTGATAGATGCCGACGCGCGTGCCGCCGGGGGCCGTGATCTGCGGCGAATGGTCGCCGACGAAGGCGTCCTGCTTGACCATCTTCACGCTGTCCTTCGGGCCGATCACCTTCCAGGGCGAGGCGGCCAGCACGCGGGCCTGGGCGCGGGTCAGACGCCAGATGTCCCCTTCGGCCGGCACGGGGAAGTGGAACTTGCGGTCTTCGAGCATCTCGGCCCAGATGCCGCCGTAGATGCAGCGGCCCAGGTGCTCGATGAACTGCCCGTAGATGAACGGGCTGATCGGTTCGAACGTGTTGCCCGCATCGATTGCGACAGTTGCCTCAATGGTTTGGGAGGCCGGCGTGGCGTCTTGTGCGCTGACGGTGGCAGTCAGGCCCAACAGCACGCACAGGCCTGCCCAGAACAGAACGTGGGAGCGGATGTGTGGCGTCATGACGGTCTCCTTTCAAAACAGTGACATCGATGGGTTCGACCTTCTTGTCGAGACATGAGAATACCGATTCGGTAGGGGCCCACGCAAGCGTTCTTCGCGCGCAAATCGGATAAAACACTTTCCACTGTCGGCGCGGACAGGCATAATTGTGGCCGACGGCCGGGCGGTCGGCTCTCGATTCGCCCGATTGCGTTTCGTGATACGCCAAAATGCGAAAAAGGATGAAAAATGGCCTCATCTCAGCGGTGGATTTGGAGTGAACGAAGCATGAACAACAGATGCGCGACAGCGATGGCGTGGCTGACGGTCGTGGCGATCCTCGCCGTGGCGGCTGGCGGGTGTCGCAAAGGGGCCCCGACGGCGCAAACGGACTACAGCGGAGCCTGGGCCCAGGTGCCGGACATCCGGGCCACGGTCGGCGAGCCGACCATTCCGAATCGAGACTTCAACATCATGGCGTTCGACGCCGTGGCCGACGGTGCCACGGATTGTCGCCCGGCGATCATGGCGGCGATCCAGGCGTGCGAGGACGCCGGCGGGGGGCGCGTCGTCGTTCCGGCGGGCACGTATCTCGTCAATGGCCCGCTCTATCTCGTCAACGATATGAATCTGCACCTGGCCGAGGGCGCGCACCTGAAGTTCGGCACGAACTTCGACGACTATCTGCCGCTGGTCCTGACCCGGTGGAGAGGAACGCAGGTCTACAACTACTGTCCATTCCTCTACGCCTACCGCCGAACGAACGTGGCCGTGACTGGGACCGGGACGCTCGACGGCCAGGCGAAGGACACGTGGAGCACATGGGTCGAGAAGGAGGCCAAGGGCGTCGAGACGGCTCGCCGACTGAACGCCGAAGGCACGTCCGTTGTGGACCGATTTCTGGGCGATGGGTATTTCCTGCGGCCGAGCATGATCGCGTTTCTGGGCTGCGAGAACGTACTGGTGGACGGCGTAACGATTGTCGATTCACCCTTCTGGTGTCTGCATCCGATCTCTTCGAAGAAGGTTACAATCCGCAACGTCCGGATCGATTCGCACAATCCCGACAACGACGGAGTCGTCCTCGACTCCTGCGAGCACGTCCGGGTTTATGGCGTGACATTCGCCAATCGCGGCGCGGCCGTCGCGATCCGATCGGGCGACGGCCGCGAGGGCCGCGAGCTGGGCTGGTCCAGCCGCAATATCCACATCCATGACTGCACGTTCGGCGCCGCGACGGCCATCGCGATGGACAAGGAGATTGCCGGGGGCATCTACAACGTCTTCGCGGAGAATTGCCGCGCCACGGCAGGAGTTCAACCGACCCTGGCGATCGCAGCCGGTCCGGCGGCAGACGGCGAGATCGTGCACGTGTGGCATCGGGGTCTGACATTCCTTGAGACATCGGAATCGGACGCGACGAAGCGGCCCCCGGACGTGTATGCCGGACCGGATATCCAACTGGATGAGAAGGGCGGAACGGTCACGTTGAAGGGCTCGGTTGGTGGTGACGGTGCGCTGACCTATGCGTGGTCCGTGATCCAGGGCGCGGCGGACGCCGTCGGCATCGCCAACCCGGCCGCACTGACCACGCAGGCGACGTTCTCCCGGCCCGGCGTCTATGTCCTCAAGCTGGAGGCGAGCGATGGTGCGGCCTCCGGGCAACATTTCACGATCGTCAAGGTGGGCGAGCAGCCCGCCGGTATGGAAGGCGTGACCCGGCCCGTTTTTCCCGTTCAGTAGTTCTGGTGAGTCGAATGCGCAGTCTCAGTGGTCTTCTCGTTTCGGCGGTGTTCGCGTGGGCGCTGCTGTTGTCACGTGTCGCCGCCGCGGGCTTCCTCGATGCCAAGACGGTCTTTCAGACCAACGCCGGATACGATCCGCGAGTCGCCATCGCCGCCGACGCGACGATCGTGCATCGTCATGGCGGGCCGTTTGCGGGTGAACTCGAATCCTGGCAACGGAAGGGGTTCTCCGTCGGACGCATGTTCTTCGCCGATTCCGATGCGGCCAACGCATATTGGACGGGACAATGGGACGGCACACCCTATCCGCAGGACGTCGAACGCAATCAGGCCGGCGAGGTGGTCAAGTGCGCCGGGGTGCGTCCCTATATGCTGCCGACCGACGGGTGGATTCGCTATCTCGAAGAGATGACGGATGCGTCGCTGGAGGCCGGCGCCGGCGCGATCCTGCCGGAGGAGCCGCTGGCGCATGTGTTCACAGGCTACGAAGAGAGCTTCCGCGAACTCTGGAGGCAGCGCTACAGCCGGTCCTGGCAGCCGCAGCACGAAAGCGACGAGGCGCGCTACCTCACGGCGCAGCTCAAGAACGAGTTGTATCTGAAACTGGAGCGGCGCCTGGCCGAGCGGACGGGGGCCTTTGCCGGGCGGGATGTGGCCTTCGTTCTGCCGATCCACTCGCTCTACAGCAACATTGCCGCTCAGTTGGTTGCGCCGCTGGGCACTTCGACGAACCTGCGTGGCATCGACGGCTACATCGGTCAGATCTGGACCGGGCCGGTCAACTGGGCCTTGGGGCATTACGGCTCGCCGCGCAAGAGCTTCTTCGCCTCGGCCTATGTCCTCTACGATTACTTCACACAACTGACCGTCGCTAGCGACAAGAAACTGTGGCTGCTCGTCGATCCGGTCGAGGACGACCCCGATCACACATGGGGGGAATTCGCCCGGTGGTATAAGGACTGCGTCGCCGCGATGCTGCTGATGGACGAGGTGGACTCGTACGAGATCATGCCCTGGCCGGACCGCATCTTCCTGCCGGGCCATTCGACCGGAGGCGGCACGCCCGCGCCCGAGGAGTACCGCGTCACGATTCTGGCTGTGACGCAGGCGCTCCAGGAGATGCCCTTGGGCGGCCGGCGCTTTCTCAATATCTGGCCTGCCGGCATAAGTGCCGCCGCCGACGCCGGCATCGGCGTCGCCATCGCCGATACGCTGATGTGGCAAAGGCAGAGCCATCCCATGCTCCAGGGCGTGTACTCGCTGTTTCTGCCCCTGCTGGAGCGGGGCATGCCCGTTTCGTCGTTCGTCATGGAACGTGCCCATGAGGCAGCGTACATGGCCCGCTTCGACGTGATCGTCCTGTCGTATGAGAGCTTCAAGCCGGCCGATCCCGCCATGCACGCGTGCCTGGTCGATTGGGTCAGGCAGGGCGGTGTCCTCGTCGTCCTCGGCGGCCACGGCGACGCGCTCGATGCCTGCACCGACTTCTGGTGGCATCGACACAATTGCGATTCAGCGCTTGAGGCGCTGCTGAGTGAGCTGGGCGGCACGGCATCGCAGGAAGGACTGTGGCCCGTTGGCGACGGCTGGGTGCTTCGCAACCCGATCTCGCCGGCGCAATTCGCGCAGCCGAGCGTCGCCGAGCAGATGTATCTTCCGCTGATCCATCAGGCGGTGAGCAAAGTCGGCAAGGGGCGCCTCCATGAGTCCGGCTCGTTCTGCATGCAGCGCGGTCCGTTTGTCATCGCCCATGCCGAGACGAAGGGCCTGCGTCTGACGGGCCGGCTCGTGGACGTGTTCGATCCCGAGCTCGGTGTGATCGATGGCGTCGAACTGCCACCCGGAACCAGTGGTTTGTATCGCGATGTGGCGTCTTTGATGAATGCGACCGAGTCGGCCGTATTGCACACGACGCATCGCCTGGTCGCATCCGACCGGAGTGATGGCGTGCTGCGTCTCACACTGCGTGGGCCGGCCGGCACGCCCGGCGTCGCCCGCGTCTTCGTGCCGAACGGCGCCTCGCCTCGCGTCACAGCAACAAACGCCCAAGGCGACACCGTACGCGTCTCGTGTCGTATGGACAAGGATACGGTGTTACTGACATTCCCGAACGATCCCGACGGTGTCACGATCGAGATTCGGTGAGTGCGAAGACATGGAGGTGGCATGATATGGCGATGTCCCGCAGGGAGTTCCTCAAGACGACTGCTGTCGTGAGTATGGTTGGGTCTGCCCGTTCGCTCCGGGCGGATGATCGCCCGCCGTTCGTGACGAGTGTGAAGCGCCTCACGCTCAAGCATACCTGGACGATCGCGCGGAACTCCAGCGACTACAAGGACAACGTGTTCGTGCGGATCGAGCGGGACGGTGTGGTCGGCTGGGGCGAGGCGGCGCCGAACGTCCGCTACGGCGAGAGCGCCGAGAAGACCCTGGCGGTCCTCGAACGGACACGGCCGCTGCTGGAATCGGCCGACTGGTTTGAGACTGTGGACCTGCGCCGGCGATGGGAGACCTTCACGAAAGACCAGACGTGCGCCGGCGCAGCGCTGGACATGGCGGTGCTCGACTGGGTCGGCGGAAAGCTGGGCGTGCCGCTGTATCGGCTGTTCGGCCTCGACGGGAGCAAGACGCCCATCACGACGTTCTCGATCGGGATCGACACGCCGGAAGTGGTGAAGCAGAAGGTGCGCGAGGCAGCGGACTTTCCCGTCCTCAAGATCAAGGTGGGCCGCGACAACGATGCCGAGATCCTCAAGGCCGTGCGCGAGGTCACGGATGTGCCCCTTCGCGTCGATGCCAACGAGGGCTGGCGAGACAAGCATCTGGCGCTCGATCGCATTCAATGGCTCCAGGGCTTGGGCGTCGAGCTGATCGAGCAGCCCATGCCCGCCGCGATGCTCGATGAGACCGCCTGGCTGCGCGACCGCGTGGACATCCCCATCATCGCGGACGAGGCGGTCAAAGGCGCCGCCGACATCCCGAAGCTGGCCCAGGCGTACGACGGGATCAATATCAAGCTGATGAAGTCCGGCGGCATCCAGGAGGCGATGCGCATGATCCACATCGCCCGCGCCCTCGATCTGAAAATCATGCTCGGCTGTATGATTGCCAGCAGCGTCTCCATCACCGCCGCCGCCCACCTGAGCCCTCTGATCGACTACGCCGACCTCGACGGCAACCTCCTGATCGCCGACGACCCCTTCATCGGCGTCACCGTCGAGCGCGGCCGCCTGGTCCTGCCCGACCGCCCCGGCCTCGGCGTCACGGAGCGCAGGGTGTGATGTATCGTTCCTTCCTGTCGATGCACCATCCCCAATCCGCCTGCGGCGGATGAGGCTGCCGCCCACCCGTTTGTAGTGGGCCCGTAAGGGCCTATTCTTGCTCCGGCGGGATGTAGCGTCTTACGACGCCACTACGAACACGGTCGATCCTGTGATTCGATCCCGGGTGGCAGCCGCAAGTGCAGCTTGGGGATGGTGATTTCGACCTCGAAGCCAAGCGGGCGGAGCTGATCGCCCAGACCGGAGATGCTCCGCAGATCAACGATCAATGGCGCTATGCGCCTGACGACCCCAACGTGGTGGGCGAGCCGAATTTCCGGATCCTCTCGGCCTATCGGCTGCCCGAGGCCGTGCTGTTCCAGCGGACCACCGATATCCGTCAGTTTCCGCGCCGGGATTTCCCGAACGGTCTGGAAGTCTGCGTCGCGCTGGGCTCGACGTTCGCCCGCGACAAGCTCGACAGCGGCCGGCTGACCGACGGGGAATGGAAGGTCCGCCTCGACAGCGAGGCCCGTCCCGATGTCCCTGCCTGGCTGCGTCCGGTCGTCTGTGAGAATGGGCTGACCGCCCCCGACTTCGCCCCGTCGCAGACCCGCTGAATACCCACAGGGATGCGGGGTTCGGCGAACTGCCTTTGGTCTTGTCGGTCGCGAGAAACAGCAGGGGCCTGCCCCGATAGCGGAACAGGCCCCGTTGACTGTCGGACGCCGCAGGTAAGTTGCTGCCTGCAACGTTGAGGTTATTGCGCGGCCGGACGACCGAAACCGACGTCGTCCACGTAGACCGTGCCGGCGCCGCCGGCGGTCGGACTGGTCTTGCTGCCCACGCCGATCACCATCGTCTGGATGCGAGCCAGGTTCACGCCCGCCAGATCGGTGT
>JAAYBA010000615.1 GCA_012719085.1 Planctomycetota bacterium | reverse complement strand
TCGAGCTGTTCGACGACGACGTCTTCGCCGCCGCCAAGTTCACCACGCTCAGCAAGGAGGGTCTACTGGCGGGCATCGAGCTGATCAGCACGATGCACCGGCCCTACGGGATCATGCAGCGCGAGGTCGCCGCGGCGACGAAAACAGGCGTGCCCGTGTTCAAATGGTGCCTGTGGGAGACGATCGAGAAGTGCACGGACCGCAATTGCTCGCAGTGTCCCTTGTGGTCCGACTGCCGGGGCCGGGCGAAGAACGCCGCCGGCTACCTGCGGATCGACGACGCCATCGCGCAGATGCGCCGCAGCAGCCGCTCCGGCTGGGAAGCGGAGATGCTCTGCATCCGACCCTCGCTCGAGAACGTCGTCTTCGGCGAGTTCGACCCAACCATTCACGTCAAACCCGTCGATTACGATCCCAATCTGCCTCTGTATCGCACGCTGGATTTCGGCTTCGTCAACCCGTTCGTGTGCCTGTGGATTCAGGTCGACGGCAACGGAGCTGTCCGCGTGATCGACGAGTACCTCCGCAGCCGGGCGACGATCGACTTCCACGCCGGAGAAATCAAGAGTCGCACCCCCTGCCCGGAGGAGCGGGTCGCCGCGACGTTCTGCGACCCAGCGGGCGCGGCTGCCGGCGACATCACTGGAACCAGCGTCGTCCGCGAGTTGCGCAGTCTCGGCATCACCACGCGCTACCGGCGCAGCGGTATCGTCGAAGGCATCGAGTTGATCCGCCGGGCCATCCGTTCCGGCGACGGCCGCAGTTCGCTGCTGATCTCGCCCCGCTGCTGCCGTCTGATCGAGGCGATGCAGTGCTACCACTACCCCGACGACGGCCCCGCCGCATCGGGCGAGTTGCCCCTCAAAGACGGCGTCCACGACCACCCCATCGACGCCCTCCGCTACTTCTTCATCGGCCACCAGCACCCCCCCAAAACCACCACCCGCCGCTACTGAGCCCCGCGAAACACGGGCCCGGCGATCTCATCTGTGATGAGCCGGGCCTGTTGCTCGGCGTGTTGCGGATCGGCCGATTGCAGGGCCACCATGAACCTTTGCAGGACCTCCCGCCGCTCGTCGTCCGGGGTCTCGGCCAGTTCGAGAGACATCACCAGTTCCGTGGCCCTCGCAAGCACCCCGCCGTAGATGTGGCAGACGTGAATGCCTCTCCACAGGCGGCTCTCCGACGTGCGTTTCCACAGCGGCGTCTCCGGCGTCACGATGCCCAGCCGGCGGACCTCGCGCGACAGCCGCGAATCTTCCTGCTCCTCGGCCACCGGCAACGTGAGCACGCGCACCTGATGCCGCAATGCCCCACTGTTGATGTCCATATCCGTGGCCCGCACAAAGACCCACCGCGCGCCCGACAGCGGACAGAGACCCAACCCAACCACCACCAGCCCCGCAACCAATAGCAGCGGCCTGATACCCTTCGCCCTCTTCGGCTGTCCCTGTGTCATTTCCACATCTGGCGACATTGTCACTTCCCCTCTCTGCCCGACCAGCCGCATTTGTGTGGTCGCCGCTGCGTCGGGAAATTCGTCAGCCTCTGGGGCCGTCGATCGTGAACGTTCTGTCTCCGTCGGCATACTGGACGACGAAGACGGTGTCCTCGATCTGGACCCCGTTCCGATAAGTCAGCAGGATTGGACATTGGGCCATCTGAACGTTCGGGGCAGAGCCCTCTGTCGAAGGCTCGAAGCCGATGTCGTCGCAGACGAATTCCATCGCAACGATCTGGTCGAAGCGGTTCTTGCCCAATCCGAACAGTTCATCAAAGAACTGCCGGCGGTTCCCGTTCAGCAGACCCTCAAGCTGCTCGTGCCGATACGCCGGATCGATGTACCTCTTGAGAACGAGCCTCTCGTCGTGGTCCAGCACGGCCTGGCGGAACCCCTCCAGGAACACCCGCACATCGTCCGATGCATACGCCCGTTCGCCCCCCCGCCGCCCCACCGCACAAGAAGCACACAACACCGCCACACAGACCAGAAGCACTCTGCGCATAGTCCATCCATCCACAATCTGCCCAGCGCCAATTCTACTTGCACCGTGACAAGCCAACAAGTCCAAC
>JAAYBA010000614.1 GCA_012719085.1 Planctomycetota bacterium | reverse complement strand
TGCGCGATGGCCATCGAGGCCGGCACGTTCTTCGCCTGGATGCGATTGTCCTGCATGAACTGTGCGGTCCCGAGGAAGTAGAACTGCATCATTCCCGGCGCGACCATCGAAATCAGCAGGAAGATCAAGAACGTTGGGATCTTCAACATGCCCAACGCGGAGCTTCCAGCCTCACCGGCCGGCGGCGTGCTCGGCATGAAGCCACCGCAGACAACCGCCATCGCCACCGACAAGACGGCCGCCAATATCAGGCAATCGCGGCCCTGTTCGCCGGTCTTGAAGATCCAGCGCCAGCCGGTCAGGAAGTAGCCGGCCACCGCCCAGGCAATCGGCGCCCACATGAAGATGTAGGCGGATTTCGCCGTGTCGACGTTGTTCTTGGCCAGGTGATGGAACATCAGTGCGTTGACCAAAGGCAGCGTCGCGGCATAGCACAGCGCGTAGAGCAGGATCACCGTGAACAGCGACTTGAAATCTCTGCGATAGCTCGCAATGAACAGCAGCACCATGCCGGCAAGGTGCGCCACCGCTAAAATGTACTCCGTGTTGAAGTACTTATCCGCCATGTACCCGGCCAGCAACGGCATGAAGATGCACGCCAATGGCAGGGCCGAATAGACCCAGCCGGTCTGCTTGCCGCTGAACTTCAGCGGCCCCAGCAGCCGCGCCGCCAGGACGGGAGACCACGCGCCCCAGACCGCGAACTCCAACGCCATCAACGCACTGAGCTTCCAATACAGGGCTGAATCCATCCCGAAGGTCATTTCATTCTCCTTGAATCGCCAGGCGACCGTGTGTCATATTACTTCGCGGCAGCCAACCGCTGGACTGCCTTTTGGATGTCCCCAAAACGATCATCGCCCGCCTCGCGTTCAATGGCCAGCGCCCCGTCGTATCCGACCTCCTTCAGCACCGCCAGGAAGCTGTCGACGCCGACCTGGCCGTCGCCCCAAGGCACTTCGGCGCCCCAGGTGCCGGGCTGGCTGGTGCGCAGGGCGTCCTTGATGTGGATGTGCCGAATCCAGGGGGCCAGCGTGCGGACCGCCTCGATCGGATCGCCTTTGTCATAGAGAATCATGTTGGCCGGGTCGAAGTTGACGCCGACGGAGTTGTGGTCCAGTTCCTCCAGGAAATGCCGCAGATCTTTGGCGCTCTCCTGGCCGGTCTCCAGCAGAAAGATCACGCCATTTTCTTCGGCCACATCGGCCAGTTCGCGAATCCTCGCGGTGATCTTGGCGGCATGCTCCTTGTCCGTCTCGTCGATGAAGCCGGCATGCATCGAGAGGTACTTGACGCCCAGCTCAGCCGTCACTTCGGCCGCCTGGACGAACAGGTCGCGATCGCCCTGCCAGAACTGGTCGGGCACGATGCCCCCGGTGACCTTGATCGTCTCCAGCGTCGAGTAATCCTCATGCGCGAAATTCATCATCGTCGAGGTAATCGTCCAGTCCTGCGCCCGAACCGCACTGAGAAACTGCTCGCGGCCGGCCCCTACCGCGTCGGCCACGCCGAGGTGGATGTGCTGCAAACCCAAATCCTTCATCGCCTTGGCCACACCGGGGATGTCCGTTTGGAGCGACCAACTGCACACGCCTACGGGCCAATTCCTGCACTTCATGGCAATCTCCTATTCTTTCCCTCAGTTACCGAACGGCGACTCGCTCTCGCTTGCGGATGGATTCCTTCTCCGCCTGAACGATCTTGACCGAATCCCTGGACTGTTCGAGCGTGATGATCGGCGGCACCGCCCGGCCCTGGATCGCTTTGGCGAAATGCTCGACCTGTTGGACGTAGCCGTCCTGCGATGCCACCTCCGGCGTGAACACATCGCCCGCGGCCGGGCACACACGCAGGGCCGGCTGCCGCGTCGGGTCGTACACGATCGTGGCCTTCTCCAGGATCAGATTGAAGCTCATCTCGAAGCCGAAGCCCGGCATCATTCCCCAGCCACCCTCGGCTGTGATGACCCGGTCGTCGCCGTAGATGTATTGTGTAACGATATGAATCAACTGCCCCTTCGGACCGGTCGCGCCATGACTGCACACCGCGTTGGGCACGCCGAGAAGATACTGGACGAAATCGGTGTCGTGAATGTGCAGGTCCAGAGCGACGCCGCCGCTGCGGTCCTCATCGACGAACCAGTTGTCCAGGCTCCAGCCGGGAGGAGATCCGAGTCGCTGAAACATCGCTGCGACCACTTTGCCGTATTGGCCGCTGTCGACCAGTTCCTTGGCCTTGACGTACTCCGGCCAGAATCGCAGACAGTGGCCGATCTGGAGAATCTTCCCGCTCTTGCTCGCAGCGGAAACCATCCGGTCGCAGTCGGCTACGGTCAGCGCCATCGGTTTTTCGCACAGCACGTGGACACCCTGTGACAGAGCCCGCTCGGAGAATTCGGCGTGAAGATAGGTGGGCAGGGTCAGCGAGATAGCATCCAGCCCCGCCTTTGCGATCATCTGGTCGAAATCGGTGAAGAGTTGGATCCCCGTGAAATCGATGTCCCCGGCCGCGCCATCAATGTTGCCCACCGCCCTGCGTGTGTCCTCTTTGATATTCGGATTCGCGTCACAGACCGCGACGACCTGGGCATCATCTCGCGCATCCCAGCAGCGAAAGTGCATTCGTCCCATGAATCCGAACCCGACTACTCCCACTTTCAGCATCGTAGCAGACCTCCTTATTGCGCGGGTCCCCCGCCGGTGGACCTTCGGTCGGACGGGGCGCGAAGTGATTTTTCTTCCCTTAGCCCAATCGCATATCTCATGGCGAGACGATTCTCCAATAGGCACTCTCAAGACGACGAATTCTATCAGACCGGCCCGATCCCCGCCAAGCGATTTCTCGCAATCGCCCGACAAATCCGGGCAATTCGAAAGAGGATGGACATTGCCCGCCCGATTGCTATCATGCGATGTGCACGGGCTTCCGCGTGGCGAAGCCGGCGAATCGAGCCGATCCGGCGACAGGAGCGACCGATGGCAAGCGCGATGACACCGAAAGAGCGAATCTACGCGATCCTGCGAGGCGAGCCAATCGACCGGCTGGCCGTGACGCCGATCTTCATGGCCTGGTCTGCCCACTTCATCGGACGGACCTATCGGGACTACTACCTCGACGCCGATGTGCTCGCCGCCTCGCAGCAGGCCGTGACACAGGCGTTCGGCCTCGACCAGATCAGTGCGATCAGCGACCCCTGGCGCGAGGCGTCCGCCTACGGCATGGAGTTTGAATACCCGCCCGAAGGCGTCGGCAAGCCGAAGGAATCGCTGATTCGCGAGCCCGAGGACGTCGCACGCGTCACGTTGTTCGAGATCGAGAAGGCCGAGCGTCCCAGGCAGCGCGTCGAGAGCGTCGCGAAGATGGCGGCCGCCGTCGGACAGACCCACAGCGTTCTCGGCTGGGTCGAGGGCCCCATCGCCGAATATGCCGACCTACGGGGTGTCGAGAATACCTTCATGGACCTGATCGACAAGCCCGATATGTATTTCCAGGCAGCGACGG
Source organism: Planctomycetota bacterium (assembly GCA_012719085.1). Classification (GTDB taxonomy): domain Bacteria; phylum Planctomycetota; class Phycisphaerae; order Sedimentisphaerales; family Anaerobacaceae; genus Anaerobaca. The sequence continues at coordinate 1,911 of JAAYBA010000614.1, read as the reverse complement.
TCATCGTGGACAACGCAATTCGCTTTGCGCGGGCCCAGATTGATGCCGGCGCCGACATGATCGGCGTCGGTGATGCGGTCGCCAGCCTTATCAATCCCGCGATGTACGAGCAGTTCGTGCTGCCGTTCGAGAAGACGTTGATCGATGCGATTCACGAGGCCGGTGGGACGGTCAAGCTGCACATCTGCGGCAACATCGCCAACAACATCGCGCTGATGGCCCGGACGGGCGCCGACATCATCGACGTCGATTGGATGGTCTCGCTGGCTGCGGCGCGCGAGGCCGTCGGTCCCGATGTCACCCTGGCGGGCAATTTCGATCCCACCGCCGTGCTGTTGCAGGGTACGCCGCAGGACGTCGCCGAGGCGGCCCGAACGTGCATTACCTCCGCCGGCGCCAGGTTCATCCTGCAACCTGGTTGTGAGGTTCCTCCCGGCACGCCAGAAGCCAACCTGCGCGCTTTCTGTCCCTGTGAAGGCTGCCTGATCGCCGACGACCTGCGCTGCGGTTCGTAGTGACGCCGTAAAGCACTATGTGCCGCACAGAAAGGATGCTCTTACGAGCACACTACAAACGCATATGCCCTTGCGGGCACACGACGAACCGTTATAATGTCCAGCCCTCGCGGTATGGCGGATTGAGGCACTGATTGGCTTCGGCGGAATTGGTGAATCGCGCTTGGGGCCCGTCCCATTCGAGCTTCTCGCCCAACCTCTTCGTGGCGATGATGCCCAGCAGCGCGATCTCTGTCAGCGGTCCGCCGTAGTCGAAGTCCGAGCCGGCCTTGGTGCCGTTCTTGATCGCATCGAGCCAGTCGACGAAATGGTCTTTCACGCGTGGCAGCTTCCTGGCCGGCTGCGTATAGGCCTTCATCTTTTCCTCCGGGAACATCCGCAGGCCGCCGGCCCCGTGCGAGCCATACATGATCTTGCCCTTGTCACCGATGACGATTGCGCCGGTGCCGGGCGCGTTGCGTCCGGGCTCAAGGTCATCCGGCCGGGGGATCGTCTCGACGCCATCGTGCCAGATGAGTTTGACCGGTCCACGGTCGCCCTTGGCCTCGAATTCGTACGTGACGACGGTGCCCTTGGGGAACGTCTCGCGGTGCGCCTTGGGATCGTAGCCTTTGGCCCGGGCCTGGACCGTCTTCGGCGAGCCGAGATCGAGGGCCCAGAAGACCGGATCGACCACGTGGCAGACCCAGTCGCCGATGACGCCGCAACCGAAGGGCATCCAACGCCGCCACGTGCCCGGCACGTACATCGGGTGATACGGCCGAAACGGCGCCGGCCCCAGCCACAGGTCCCAATCCAGTTCGGCCGGGACCTCATGCGTCTCCTGAAGTCTCGACAGGTTGTCGATGGCGCTGTAGACCGACTCGCATGCCGCGTGGACCTCGGTGACGTTGCCAATGGCCCCGTCCCAGATCCACTCGCAGAACATTCGAATCGTGTCGTAGGAATGGCCCTGGTTGCCGAGTTGTGTTATCACCTTGTGCTCGCGTGCGGCCTTCATCAACGTGCGGACTTCGTGAATCGAATGCGCCAGGGGCTTTTCGCAATAGACGTGCTTGCCCCGCCGGATGGCGTCCAGGGCGATGACCGTATGCGTATGATCGGGCGTGGCGATGGTCACGGCGTCGATCTGGCTGTCCATCTCGTCAAGCAGCCTGCGATAGTCGCGATACTTCTTGGCCTTGGGGAATCTCGCGAAGGCGTCGGCTGCCCGGCGGCTGTCAACGTCGCACATCGCGACGATATTCTCATTCTTGGTTCCGTCGACGCCGGCGCCGCCCCGACCGCCGACCCCGATGCAGGCGACATTGAGCTTCTCGCTGGGTGGCGTCTGGCCCTGGCCAAGCACGTGACGAGGCACGATAGTAAAGGCGGCGATGGCGCCGGTGGCGGATTT
>JAAYBA010000613.1 GCA_012719085.1 Planctomycetota bacterium | reverse complement strand
TCCGATCCGAATGAGAAGGCGGCCTCGGCGCCCAACTGCCCGGCCATGTAGACCTTCCCGATGGCCCCGTCGAACGTCATCGCCACATGGTACCATTCGCCGACCGGCAACGCCGCCGTCGGAATGTCGGCAATGCCTTCCCTCTGAAGGCGGACGATGCCCGTATCGATGTTGGCCTCGATCTGCCACATCATATCGGCCGCCGCCCAGGTGTCTCTCTTGCCGATCAGGCCCTGGTATTGCCCGCTGAGACCGTCCCAGTTGGCCCACAGCGAAACCGAAAGCTGACCGGTCGCGGCTGAGGGATTCAGCGTGCCCAAATCGACGTACTGAGCACCGGTTCCATCGAAGTGCAGACCCGAGCCAACCTGTCCGGGCACATAAACGGGGTCCCCGACGGCGGTGCCGTGGTGTCCGTTGCCGGAGCTGTCCTCGACATTGTCCTCCAGTGGGTAATATGCCACCAGCCCACTGGTGCCCGGATCGACGACGCCGGGACGTCCCACGCCGATCTCATCAACATAGATCCGCCCGGAGCCGCCGGCCACCGGATTGCTCCGATTCCCCACGCCGATGTACATCACCGCGACGTTGTTCATCGCCACACCATCGAGCGTGCTGAACGGAATCTCCCACGTCTGCCACTCCATAAGGACCGTCGCTTCCGGATCGGGATGGGTCACCACCGCCGTCCGACCGGCGCGATCCTCCACGGCCACGTACAGCGGCGCCGGATCGTTGCCCGGCGTCTCGTCTGTGGTCGCGGCGTTGCCTCGGAAATGCACCACCAGCGTGTCGGCCCCATGGACCGTCCAGTCGGCTCCGCCAAAGTCCCGTGAGGTTTCGGCATAGTACGGAGCGATCGTGTTGTCGTATTCCAGCGGCATGGCCTGCGAGCCGGCGAAGACGATCCTCCTCTCGGCAAACGGTGTCTCCAGATAGCCGACGGTCGAGCCGGTGTTGTTCTCCCAGCCGTCGATCCAGGTCTGGAAGATAGCGGTACCGGCGTCCATGTCGTCGTCGTAGCCCTCGAAGTCCTCAATGGTGACATGCTCTTTGGTCGAGAAGCTCCAGATCGGTCCGGCCCAGAGGCTGGGGTCGGCTGCCTCGTTGACCTCGTCGACCTTCCAGTAGTAGATCTGCCCGAGTTCCAGGCCACCGACGGCATGCCGGCTTTCGCTCGCCGTTGCGACGAGGGCCGCGCCCGATTCCACAGCCGCCCGGTCGGCGCTGAAGTACACATCGTGCGAGGCGGCCTCCCGCCCGTCGCGCCAGTCAAGAATCACGTCCAAATCCACCCCGCTCTGACCGTTGGTCGGCGCGGGCTGGCGCGCCACCACGGGCTTGTAGAGGAACCGAACCTCGCTGAGACCGAATTGCGGCATCCGCGCGCCCCAGTTGTTCAGGGCCGTCAGACGGATGTACCTGGCCGCCACACCGTCGAAGCCAATGGTGGTGTTGTGCGCATAGCCGGAGGTTGCCGTCGCGCGGGCGAATTCATAGTCGCCCAGGACCGCCCATTCGGCGCCGTCGAGCGAGTACTCGATGGTGACGTCTTTGAAACCGAAACCCAGAATGGGCTCAAACTGCACGTTGTAGTTCCAGACCCACATCTCTTGGAGCTTGTAGACTTCGGGGAACTCGTACTGAATCCAGGCCGGCTCCGGGCCGTTCGTGTCGCTCAGCCACATGCCTTCCGATTCGATCGAGTGCTGATCGGCGGCGTCCAGGCCGGAACCGTTGATCGTGTTCTCTGGCCCGGCCCCTGCTTCGGCGCTGGAGGCGGTGGCGAGGACGTTCCGGATCGGGTACACGTATGGCTCGACCGTGAAGCTCCAGACGATCCCGGTGAAGACGGTGAAATCGGGAGCGCCGTTGACTTCATCGATGCGCCAGTAGTAGGTCTGCTCGTAGTCCAGAAGGCCGGCCGGATCGAATGTGGTCCCGGTCTGCCCCTGGCTGGCCAGCACGCCCATCGGATTGGCCCGCGTCGCTTCTTCGACGTCCGCCAGGACCGTTCCGAAATACACATCGTGCGTGGCGGCGCTTTCCCCCGCGGCCCAGCCCAGCAGAACGTCGCGCGGCACGTCGGTGGCACCGTTGGCCGGAGTCGGATCGCCCGCGATCCCAACCACGACATCGCCGATCTGCACGTTGTCGATGTGAAGACTTCCCGTGGTGCCGGCGGCGGCATCACTGGAGATCAGAACACTCTCAATGCTGACGAAGTTGGCGTTGGTGAGCGTACCAACCACCGTGCCGTTCAGCGTGACGGTGATCTCGGTGCCGTTCTGCTCCAGTATCACGTTGTTGTACTCCCCGGCCACAGTGGCGGCACCGGTGATCTCGACCCAGCCGGGCCAGCTACCGTCGACGGAATTGGCATGCGTCAGTGGGCCGCCGGGCCAGCAGTAGATCTCAAGATAAGCGTTGCTTTCGGCGCTGGCGATATTGACGTGCATGTTGAAGCTGTCGTTCGCCAGGAAGTCGAAGGACAATTTGTTCTCGCCCGAAACGGGTCGCGAGATCCCGCATCGCACCCAGTCGGTGGCTTGTGTCCCGGCGATGAGAACCTCTTGATCCACAATCAGGCTCTCGATCGTCCCATCCGTCTGGGTCGCCCAGCCGTTGCCCACGAGGCCGTCGGGCCGGTTGAAGTCGTCCTTGAAGGGCGCCCCCCAAACGTTGGCCGCCAGAAACAGACAGACAAGCACAGTGAAACCTCGGATCTTATTCATCGTATTTCTCCTTCCAGAAAATAGACCGTGACACCAACGACACAACACACGCATCCGGTCCCGGCGGGACTACAGCGGCTTGTGTGTCGGCACTCTCTTGCCGGCCAGCCAGGCGATCTCACCATCGGACAGCGCGCGATCGTACACCCGGACTTCATCCACAGACCCGGGGAAGAAGTTGTCGTTGTCCTGACGCTTGCCCATGCGAATCTCGCCGGGCGTATCGACATTGCTGACCGGATCGCTGCCGATGGGCCGACCGTCGCCGTACCAGCTCACGGTCGCACCGTCGAAGGTCGCGGCCAGATGGTGCCACTCCAGATCGATCGGGAGAATGTCCTGCTCCCAGCCATGCCGGTGCAGGCCGTAATAGCCCAGCGTCGTCGTCGTGGTGTCGCCTACCGCCTGGATGTCGAAATGCTGACCGTCCACACTCGCACCGGTGAAACCGAAGACATTGGTCCACTCGGTGATCGACGTCGTATCGGCCTTGGCCCAACCGGCAATCGTCCGTGGCGCCGCTCCGGCCACCCCGACGCCGGCGACCGTCACATAGGCGTCGGTGCCGTTGAGCTGGAGGGCCTGTCCTTCGACGCCGGCCCCATAGGCCACCTGACCGACCGCCGTACCGTTGAACCCCTTTCCGGAACCATCGCTGAGGTTGCCGTCAAACGCATAGTGGGCCACGAGATTCGCGGTATCGGGCTCAACGGGCGTCACATACTCGACCGCTTTGGGGGACAGCCGGATGTCGTCGAGATACAACATGCCTGTTGCGCCGGCGCCTTCAATGCCGATGGTCAGACTGTCGACGCTTCGCAGGTTGCCGCCGACGGCCGACAGATCAACGTTCCACGGCTGCCAGACCGGCTGCGCGATATCCGATGCCGCCCCATCATACAGAACCTTGGTCCCGTCGATCTTCAGATACAGTTGCCCGGTATTGCCGGACACGCCGCGGAAGTACAGCGCAAGGGTCCTGACGCCGTTGGCCGTCCAGTCCTGCGGCACGTCAAACGTCCGCACGGCCTCGGATGTCGCCACGGTGGTGTTGTCGTATTCCAGGGGCATGGACTGCCGCCCCCCGTGAACGAGGATCCGCTCGGCAAACGGCGCCTGCAGGTAGCCGACCGTCGAGCCGGTGTTGTTCTCCCAGCCGTCGATCCAGGTCTGGAAGATCGTCGTGCCGGCATCGATATCGTCGTTGTAGCTCTCGAAATCCTCCACCATGACGTATTCCAGCGTCGAGAAGCTCCAGACGGGACCTTCCCAGGCGCTCGGCACGGCGGCTTCGTTGACCTCGTTGACCTTCCAGTAATAGGTCGTGCCAAGGTTCAGGTCACCGACTTCGTAGCGGCTCTCCGTGACGATCGTGACCGGGGCCGTGCCGTCGATGACGGCCTGCTCATCGTCGCTGAGGTAGACTTCGTGAACCGCCGCTTCACGACCGCCGCGCCAGTCGAGGGCGACCTCCAGCGCCAGGTCCGTGTGGCCGGCCGCCGGCGTCGGTTCTCTGGCAACGACCGGCTTGTGGTAGAATCGGACCTCGCTGAGACCGAACTGAGGCATGACGTCGCCCCAGTTGCTGTGGACCGTCAGACGAACATACTGCGCCACGACTCCATCCAGATCGATGACCGTGTTGTGCTCGTAGGTGTTCCTGGCAGTGGCCCGGGCAAACTCGAAATCGCCCAAGGCGGTCCATTCCACGCCATCCACGGAGTATTCCACCGTGGCCTCCTTGACGCCGAAACCAAGAACCAGTTCGAACTGCTCGTTGTAATTCCAGACCCACATTTCATGGAGTTTGCAGATCTGGGGGAATTCGTACTGAATCCAGCTTGGCTGCTCTCCATCGAGCGCGCTGAGCCACATGGCCGTGGCCGCAATCGAATGCTGATCGGAGGCGTTGAGTCCGGAGCCGTTGATCGTATTCTCCGGGCCCGACCCGGCTTCGGTGCTGGAGGCAGTGGCAATGATGTTCTCGACCGGATAGACGTACGGCTCGACCGTGAACATCCAAACGTTGCCTTTGAAGATTGTACTGTCGGGAGCCGCGTTGACTTCATCGACACGCCAGTAGTAGGCCTGCCCGAAGTCCAGCAATCCGGGCGGATCGAACGTGGCGGCCGACTGGCCCTGGCTGACCAGCACGTCCATCGGATTGGCCCGGCCGGCGTTGTTGACGTCGTCGAAGCTGGCGCCGAAGTATACATCGTGGGTAACCGCATATACACCCGGCGACCAGGCGAGAACCACGTCGTTCGGAACATCCGTGGCGCCGCTGGTGGGGTTGGGGTCTGCGGCGGCGGTCCTGGGTTTGAAGACCGTCGGGACGTACTCGCCCACATACAACTGGGCATAATCCATCCAGAACTCGCCGGGCTGGGCCTGGATGTGAATGGAAATCTGTGCCGGGCTGATCGCCGCGGTCAGGACCGGTGTGGTCACATGATACTCGGCCCATTCCTCGGTAATGGTGACGATCTCGGCGCCATAGCCGGTCCACGGATCCTGCGCCAGCTCGGGCTTGAGATTGAGTTCCAGTTCGCCCTCTTTGCTCTTGAACCAGACGGAGAAGGTATACTGCTTGCCCGATTCGAACACGCCGCTGTAGAAGGTCTGAATGCCCGCGTCCCAGAAATTGGCGCCCGCCGTGGGGACGACCACGTGCATACAGGAACTCCCCTCCACCACATCCTCCGGGATATTGGCGCCCACGAGTTCGGTCACGATGGTGCGCGTATGATCGCCATATCCGCCCCAGCCTGTTTCCGTGCCGTCCTCAAAGCCGGCGTTCGCCAGTAGATTCTCGATCTCCTGGGCCTGGCCGGCGCCCGGCCCCAGAAGACCGATCAGACATACCGCTATCAACCAAACAGCTCGCAATCTCATGACATGTCCTCCTTACTCTTGCGGTCGCGCTGCGACCCAATACGGTAGACGGTTACCGGGTCTGTCCCGGCTTTTGGAATCGCTCGCCCAAGACCGGTGGCAAGCGCAGGGAAATCAAAAGGCAGGTGCGCCCGACGGGGCAGCTTCTCTTCATATCACACTCTCCGGACCCTTCCCGACACGATCGCTCTGGGCATCCGTACAGGAATTACCACGTCACCAGACAAGGCGATTATACTCTTATCGGCCCGTGACGGTCAACCACGGAATCGGCCGTTTCAGGCAGGCAACCCTTTTGAGGCGGGCTTGAGATCCCCCTGGGCTCGAACCGACAAACCGGCGCCGACCAGGAGCAGGACACCGAAAACCAATTGAGGCAGCGTCAATCGCTCGTCGAATACTACGCGGGAAATGCTGAAGACCACGAACGGTTGCGCCAAGATGACCAGGGACGGAATCGTCGCGCCGATGCGTTTGATGGCGGTGTAAAAGAGGACATGCCCCAGTGCGATAGCGGTGATTGCCGAGACGACCACGGCCGTCCAGGCCGAAACGTCCAGGGATGCGGCCTGAGCGGGACGCCCGAACAGGATCGCCGCCATCCAGAGCATCACAGTTGTATAGAGGCTGATCACGGCGAAGGCGCAGCGGGAATCCACATCCTTGAGCCGGACCTTCACGCAGACGGCGTAGGCGCCCCACACGATGGCATACACCAACGCAATCGCAATGCCCCGAAAGCTGTGCACTGCGGTGAAATCCGGCTTGAAACACAGCACACCGCAGAGCCCCATCATCGAAAGGGCCAATCCGACCCAGAAAAGGCGACTCCTCGCCAGCGGCCTTTCATCCACGAAAAACATGAGGCTGAACGCGGTGACCCACAGAACCGACGTCTTCGTCAGCAGGGTGGCGAAGGCCGGGCTGATGTAATAGAAGGTCATCGCCCATAGACTCTGCATCCCGATGTTGACCGCGAAGGGCAGAAGAGCCAGACGCCACGTGCGCCGGTCGAACTTCCCGGCGCGCATCAGATACAGCAGGACAGGCAGCCAGAACAGACAGGCGACGGTGTAGCGAAGGGCGTTCTGCGTCCAGGAATCGACGTAGCCGGTCAGTTGCTTGATGAAGATCGGCCCGATCGACCAGCAGCACAGGGCCCCCAGAGACGCCAAGGTAGCGGCTACATCGATTCGGCTGCCTGTGGCTGTGGGTGCTCTCAATGGGACCGCTCCGATCCTGCGACCAGGCAGCGCTCTGAAGACCAGCAGGCGGATTCAATCGAGCATGTCGAGGACAATGCGAGCCACCTCCGGGCCGGCCTTCTTCTGCGTCAACGGCTCAACCATGTCGATCAGATCGTTGCTGAGGCGATTCAGCACCTCGGGGTTCTTCAAGAGCGTGGCTACCTTCTCGACGATCGGGTCGATCGACGCAAAGTACGGCATGAATTCGGGCACCAAGGCGCGATCCGCCAGCAGATTGACCAGCGTGAAGAACTTCGGATGCACCAGCCAACGGCCCACGAGATGCCACAGGATGCGATTGGTCTGGTACATCACCACCATCGGGCAGCCCGCCGAGGCGACCTCCAGCGTCGCGCTGCCGCTGGCAACCAGAGCGAAGTCCACGTCGCTCGACGTGGCGGTCACCGAATCGACTGAATACTCGCACGAGAAGCCGGGGATCTGCATCTGCGCGAGCAGGGCGCGCCGCTCTTCGTTGGGCGCGACGGCGACGAACTGGGCCGAGGGGAATTGCTCCTTCAGACGGACCGCCGCTTCCTGCATGGGCCGCCACAGCGATTCGATCTCCGCCAGCCTTGAACCGGGCATCAGCGCGATTCGAGCGCGCCGGGGATCGAAATCCGAGTAGTCCTTGCGGAAGCCGGTCAAGTCGGCCGGCAGCTTGTCGAGCAGAGGATTGCCGACAAAGGTGGCATCGACGCCCCGCTGGGTGAACCATGCCTCCTCGAACGGCAGCAGGCAGCAGAGCTTGTCGCAACAACGCCGCAGCTTGCCGATGCGCCACCCGCCCCACGCCCAAAGCTGGGGGGCCACATAGAAGAGCGTCGGAATGCCCGCCCCTTTCGCCGCCTTGGCGACGTGGAAGTTGAACGAGGGAGAATCGCAGACGATGGCGAGATCGAACGGGCGCTCGCGCAGACAGCCCTTGATTCGCCGCAGGAGCTTATAGTAGTACCCCGCGTGGGCCACCGCCTTGTAGGTCATTACCGCCCCACCGACCGTATTTTCGATCAGTTTGCAGCCGGCGTCGGCCATCTTGGGCCCGCCGATGCCGACGAACTCGATGTCCCGTCCGCCGGCCCTCAACGCACCGATCAACCCGGCGCAGTGCACGTCGGCACTGGGATCGTTGGCACTGATGAACAACCGGGTTGTCTTCTTCGCATCGGCCATAATCGCAAGTCGTTACGTCTTACCACCCCCTGGGCCAAACATCAATCCCGAACTTCCCGCCCGATCTCTCGCGTGCCTTCTTCCAGAGGGCCCTTGCCGCGGCCTCCTATTTCGAGCAGAATACGGTTCGTGGGTCTTTTAGCATCCGTGATTTGGCTGTACAATGCAGGAACACAGTAGTGCAAGACCAGCCACAATGGTGGGAATGGGAACTGGAAATCAGTCCGCACTTGGTCAAGCGCATGATTGATCGCAGTTTCTCCGAGCTGGATTTGCGGACAATGCTTGAACATCCGAAGGATCGCAGACCTGATACCGTCGATGGGCGATGGGTCATCGGAACGACTTATCGCCGGCAAAGATGGGAAGTCGTTGTGGAGCCCGATCTCCGCGCCAGACGGCTGGTGGTTATCACTGCATATCCGTGTTGGGGATCCTGACATGAACGAGTCGTATCTTGAAGTGACATTCCGACATGGCCAGGCGATTGCCGCCTACTACTATCTTCCGAGAACCTCTACAGACAGAAGCAGGCGGACCGAACGGATCGAGCCAGGACTCGTGATCGACTTCACGCGGGACGGAAGACCGATCGGAATCGAAATCCTCGCGCCGGCCAAGCTGACGTTGGCGGTCTTCAACCGCGTCCTCCGCGGGCTTGGTTTGCCCCCGCTCAAACGAGCCGATCTGGCCCCCCTCAAGGCCGCGTAGCCCTCGAAAAGCAAAAAATCTGACATCGAGCTTGAACACAGGGGGACTATGTGAGTATATTGCCATATAGTTACTCAGTCGGGTCGTCGTGGGGCGGACCGGGGAACAGGCCGGAGCGATATGACTATGGGCACCAGTAAGAACTTGTTGTACGAGAAACAGGCCGAGATTGCCAAGGCCATCGCCCACCCGCTGCGCATCGCGGTGATCGACTTCCTCAAGGACGGGGAAAGGTGCGTCTGCGACATCGCCGAGCACATTGGCTCCGAGCGGTCCAACGTCTCGCGGCACCTGGCCGTGATGGTGGGCGCCGGCGTGCTGAGCTGTCGCAAAGAGGGACTGAAGGTCTTCTACTGGCTGCGGACGCCATGCGTCGTCGAGTTCCTCGGCTGCGCAACCCACGTACTCAAGTGCCAGGCCAAAGAGCACGAACGAATCCTGTCCGCTCTGTAGCTCGGGGGGAATCGATCCAATGGACTTCAAACGCGAATGGAAGAGGTTCGTTCTCATTGCAGGTGTCTTCCTGGCCTGCTTCTATCTGCCTATTGGGACCAGCCGCTTCGACGGTGCACTCATGGAGTCGCTGCACCTGGTCCGGTGGTATGCCCGCGAGCACGTGCTGCTGTGCCTGGTCCCGGCCTTTTTCATCGCGGGGGCGATTTCCGTCTTCGTCAGTCAGGCGTCGGTCATGAAGTACCTCGGCGCCAAGGCCAACAAGGTCCTCGCGTACGGCGTCGCCTCGGTCTCAGGCTCCATTCTGGCCGTCTGCTCGTGTACGGTCCTGCCGCTATTCGCGGGCATCTATAAGATGGGTGCCGGGCTCGGGCCGGCGACAGCCTTTCTCTATTCCGGCCCGGCGATCAATGTCCTGGCCATCATCCTGACCGCCCGCGTCCTGGGTCTGGAACTCGGCATTGCCCGCGCCGTCGGCGCGATCGTGTTCAGCGTCGTCATCGGCCTGCTGATGCACATGATCTACCGCAAGGAAGAGACTGCCAAGGCCAACGTGCAGATGGCCATGCCCGATCCCGATGTCAGACGCCCGCTCTGGAAGAACGCCGTCTATTTCGCCTCGATGGTGGGCATCCTGGTCTTCGCCAACTGGGCCCGCAGCGGCGACGTCCGGGCGGTGTTCCTCTGCTGTCCCGGCGGACTGACAACCTATCAGGTCGAGGGAACGCTTGTGGACCAGACCGACGAGACGGTGACCATCGTCGATACCGCAGGCAAGACGCACGAGGTGTCGGCCGAGATGCTCCGGGGCGTCGAAGAGGTCCGCAAGAACAACCTCTACGAGACGATCCATCGCCTCCGCTGGGTGCTGGTGGCCGGGTTGCTGGTGGCGTTTCTGCTCATGGTCGGCCAGTGGTTCGCCCGAAGCGAGGTCAACGAGTGGATCGAGGCCACGTGGGGCTTCGCCAAGCAAATCCTTCCTCTGTTGCTGTTGGGCGTCCTGGTCGCAGGTTTCCTGCTGGGCCGGCCCGGCCATGAGGGCATCATTCCGACCGAATGGGTCAACACCGCCGTCGGGAGCAACTCGGTCTGGGCCAATCTCTTCGCGGCGGTGGCCGGAGCGTTCATGTACTTCGCCACGCTGACGGAGGTCCCGATCCTCCAGGGCCTGATGGGGGCGGGTATGGCCAAAGGTCCGGCGCTGGCCCTGCTGCTGGCGGGCCCGGCCCTGAGCCTGCCCAACATGCTCGTCATCCGCAGCGTCATGGGCACGCAGAAGACCATCGTGTTCGTGGCTCTGGTAATCGTCATGGCCACGATCTCCGGCATCCTATTTGGAGCCATGTGAAGAACAATGGGGATCTTGGAATACTGGAATATTGGAATGGTGGAGCTGTGGGGAGAGAGAAATGGAGCGACGCAACATCAATCGTGGCTACATGAAGTTGACGGTCTGGCAGGATGCGATCGCCTTCTACGTTCACACTGTCGCTGTCTTCCGGAACTGGCCATACGAAATGAGGCGCGTAGCCGCCCAGCAGATTGCAGGGGTGGATTCGATCCATCGAAACATTGCCGAGGGATACGGGGCGCAAGTCGTTAAAGGAGTACCTCCAGTTTCTGAACTTCGCTCCAAGCTCTGCCGCCGAATCGGTATCGGGGCTCCATGCGTACCGTGCAAGCGGTCAACTGACAGAGCACGAATTCGAGGCGATGGATGCCGAAGTCTACAAGATCGAGAACGGTCTCAAACGTCTCATCGCAAGTCTTCAGAAGAAGCAACGAGAAGGAACCTGGCAAGATGAGTTCTGAAATGTCACTATACAAGGCGGTAACGAGAGACATTGGACGTGCTATCGATGCGTCCACTATTCCATCCTTCCAGTATTCCACTATTCCACTGAGGCAATCAGAGGTCGCACTATGAAGAAGATCCAGATTCTCGGAACCGGCTGTCCCAAGTGTGCGAAGCTGGCGGAGAACGCCGAGTCCGCCGCGAAGGCGCTGGGGCTCGAATTCGACATCGAGAAGGTCACGGACATCGGCGAGATCATGACGTT
>JAAYBA010000086.1 GCA_012719085.1 Planctomycetota bacterium | reverse complement strand
GTTCCGGCCCGACCGTCCCGTGCTCCGGGCCAAGGCACAAGGCCACCCGGCGCACATCGCCGCTCTTCTCGGTGTACTCGCCTTCGCCATGAATCCATTGTCCAGGGAAAACCTCCAGGCGGTCGAACTTGAGCCGCTCGTTCTTGATCGTGTTCTGCACACCGGCCTTGATGAGGTTCTCGATGATGACGTTGGCGAACTGCCCGCCTCCGATCATCTTCATCGTGGCGCCTTCCTCGCCGACCTCGGCCAGCCGCTTCTTCTCCTCGACGCTGATCGTCCGGTGCGGCGAAAGGCTCTCGACCGTGAACGGACCGGTGACGCGGACGGTCTTGTTGTCCTCGTACGGCTGGTCGTACAGCGTCTCCGTCTCGGCGTGGCGGGCGATGGCCGCGTCGATCTGCTCGCGCGTCATGCCCTCCTTGATGTCCGGGTTGTTGGCGATGGACTTGAGCGTCACGTGCGGCACACGCTTGTAGACAAAACCCTTGCGGATGTCGCCCTCGGTCTTGTGCGGCGGCGGGACCTGGCCGGTGAGTTCCGATTCTTTTTTGATCCCCTCCGGCGAATCGGCCAGCAGGTAATACGGGTACTTCGCCGCCATCAACCGCGTCCGGGCCAACGCCAGCGCGACACGGCTGGTATCGCAGGTAATCCATCGTCGGCCCCAGTGCTCGGCAACATAAGCGGTAGTGCCGCTCCCGCAGGTCGGGTCGAAAACTAAGTCGCCGGGGTCGGTCGTCATCAAGAGGCAACGGGCAACGATCTTGGTTGGCGACTGAACGACGTAGACTTTGTCCTCAGTGAATGAACCTGTCAGTCCATCGGGCCAGAAGTTGTTGCGTTTCACCACGGGGAAGTCGCCGAGGAATCGAATGTACTGCAACGAATCGCCCACGGTTGGGCGTAACCGACTGGCGGCCGAGAGCCTCGCCATGCCGTCACGATTGGTCTTCCAGTACCCCCGTCCAGGAGTATAGGCACGACCATTCACAGTGACTGGAAACTGGCCGTCATTTCGTGGGCTCTGTGATGCGAGCGTATCTGGGCGAAAGAGACGAGCACCTACTGGCAGCTTGGTTTCCCCTGACAACTCATCTGCCGTCGCACGCCGCTCTGTGCCGTCGGGAAGCATTACCAACGAGTACAGTGAAGCAGATTGCATGTCTGCCTTGTCTTCGTAGAGGTCTCTGATCTTTGTGTGATCGGCGTGCAGACCATACCATACGAGGTATGATGTAACAGCCGGCAACACAATCGTTCCTGCCTGGCTGCCTGCACCCATCGTTGTCCGCACAGCGATCTGGCTCACGAAATTGTCACTACCGAAGACCTCATCCATCATGCAGCGTACAAGATGCACATTCTCATCCCCGATCTGGACGAAGATGCTGCCGGTTTCGGTGAGCAGGTCGCGGGCTACGACGAGGCGGTCGCGGAGGTAGGCGAGATAGGAGTGGATGCCGAGCTTCCAGGTGTCGCGGAAGGCGCGGACCTGTTCGGGCTGGCGGGTGGCGTCCTCGGCCTTGCCGTCCTTGACGTCGCGTT
>JAAYBA010000085.1 GCA_012719085.1 Planctomycetota bacterium | reverse complement strand
TGTCGCTGGTCATGGCGGCCGGTGTGCTGGCCGTCCTGCTCGGGGTAACGCCGCAGGCCATGTGGGCGCAACTGGTGGCCGAATGGCGGAACCGCGCACTGACGCAGACGACGCCGTATCTGTTCGTGTCGCTGGCATCGCTGCTGTTGCTGGTCAACGTCGTGGGCGAGGCGATGGGGCAGATCGGGCTCTCGTCGCGTCTGGCGCCGGCCATGCAGGGGTTGTTCCGCAGCCGGCGGGTGGCGCTGGCCGTCGTCCCGCTGATGATGGGGATGCTGCCGACGCCGGGAGGCATCATGCTGTCGGCGCCGATGGTGCGCGAGGCAGGCGATAAGATCGGCGTCGAGCGCAGCCGGCTGGCGGCGATCAATTTTTTCTTTCGCCATCAGTGGGAGCCCATCTGGCCACTGTTTCCGGCGATTCCACTGATCCAGAGCATGCTGGGCGTCTCGGCCGGGCGGCTGGTCGGCTACCACCTGGTCCTTACCGTTACCGGGATCGTCGCCGGCGTGGTGTTCCTGCTGCTGGTGGGCATCCCGCCCCGACGACACGAACAGGGCGACTCGAAGGCCGGCCTGGGCTCGCACACGAAGGATTTCGTGCACGCGTTCTGGCCGATTGCATTCACGGCTGTTCTGTACATTGGCCTACACGTGCCGCCTGCGGTCGCGATCCTTCTGGCGATCCTCGGCCTGCTGTTGTTGCATCGGGTCGACGTCCGACGCTGGCCCGGCATCTTCAAGGCGGCCAAAGAGCCCGACATGGTCCTGCTGCTGTTCGGGGCGCTGTGGTTCAAGCTCAACCTCGAGGCCGGCGGGGCGGTCGGCAGCGTCGTGGACTTCTTCGCCCAGCTCCATATGCCGGTGGCGTCGATCGTCTTCCTGCTGCCGTTCCTGGTGGCCGCCAGCACCGGCGTGACGACGGGGACGGTCGCGATCACCTATCCGTTTCTGATGGCCTACATCGTGCGGGATGGCCAAATGGACCTCGGCATGGAAACCCTGGCCTTCGCGGGTCTGCAATTCGGCCTGGCGATCAGCCCGATCCACCTGTGCCTGGCCCTGTCCGCCAGCTACTTCCAGACGTCTCTACTACGGATCATCCTGAAGGTGCTCCCGGCCGCCCTCTGCATCGCCGCCGCCGGTCTTGCGGCTGCTGTGCTGATTTGAGTGAAGGGTTCTTCCGCCGGCGCTGTCCAGCATCGTTTTTCAGAACGAGGTGCTTGTTCGCCCGAGGGGGCAGCGAGTATACTGACTTCTGTAGAGCAGAAGCCGAAGTCGAGGGACGGTCTCATGAAGAGTGTTTGGGTGTATGCAGTCGTCATGATTGTGGTCCTCATTGGTGGTGCCGTCGGTTCGTCGGGATCCATGGCGGCGGATGGCTTGCCCGAGTCCTCACTGGTGATCGTCACCGGCAGCAGCTATGTCGGGACGCTTGTAAACAACGGCTTCGTGATCGGAGATGGAACCCTTGTGGTTACCTGTGATCACGCGGTCTTCGAGACGTCCAAGGGCGGTCGCCATCGAGCAGCGGTGTTGGTTTCCGTGTTCAGCCCGTACCTGGGCGAAGCATGCAGCGCGCGGGTGCTGGCGAGTGACG
>JAAYBA010000612.1 GCA_012719085.1 Planctomycetota bacterium | reverse complement strand
GCGCGAGGGGTTCTCGTTGCGGCGGGCGTTTTCGAGTCTGGTCGGCACGCTCCAGACGTGGCGCGATCCTTCTCTGCCGTATGCCGCCGTTTCCGTGGCCCGGGTCCTGAACGACGGCGAAGCCACGATTCTGACATACGACGCCCCGGCGCCGATCCTCGTCGGGCGCAACAGTGCGATGACCTTGCCGAGTCGGCCGCTGGTGGTGGGCCATTCGGTCGCCCGGCAGTCGAACTGTTTCCTTGGCCCCGGTGAGGGCCTGCTGCTGCTGACCGACGGGATCACGCAGGCGGGGATCGGCAGGGGACTGACCGAAGGCTGGACCAGCGACGGCGTCGCTGAATACGTCAGCCGGCGTCTGTCGCGGTACTCCGGTCTGCGGCACGTGGCCGAGGCCGTTCACGACGAGGCGTTGCGTCACGACGCGAACGTCTTGCGCGACGATATGACGGCGGTCCTGGCGCGCTGCCGCGACGGGCAGACGCTGAACCTCTTCACCGGGCCGCCAGCCGATCGAAGGGCCGACGAGGCGGTGGTGCGCCGGTTCCTGGCGATGGACGGGCCCAAGGTGGTCTGTGGGGCCACGACGGCCGCGATCGTCGCCAAGGCCCTCGGCCGCAAGCTGACGGTCGAGCGGTCGTCCGTCAGTATGATCGCGCCGCCGAAATACGAGCTGGCAGGCATCGATCTGGTCACGGAAGGGGCGGTGACGCTGAACCAGCTCTGCAATATCCTTGATGTGGCGGTCGAGGAGTTCGAGGAGGTCAACCCGGTGACGGAGCTGGCTGAAATGCTGCATCGGGCGGATCGCGTGCACGTGATCGTCGGTCGCGGCGCCAATCCGGCCAACGACTCGCTCGGCTTCGAGCAGCAGGGCATTCTGCGTCGGGAGCGTGTGGTCCCGCTGTTGGTTGATAAGATGCGCAGCCGGGGTAAGCTGGTGGTGACCAGTCAGGTGTAGCAGCCACCACGCCGGCGAATGATCGAGCCGGAGGCTATGATGGGCGTGCAATTTACTGCATGGGTGATAGCTGTTTGCTTGCTTGCGAGCGTCTTATGTCTCTTGGAAATGCCCCGCCCGTTGACGATATTATACATAGCTTACCTTGCTAAAGTCGGCGGCGCATCCCGGTTTGGGTGGGAAACGCATGTGTGGCACCTTGACGAAGCACGTTGCCGCGGGTGCGTTGCCGGCTGTTTTGAATCATCGGAGGCGGACGTGGGCACAGAGACGGACAGTGCATCCAGTGCGGTGGGACCGGGACAGGGGACCGAACCCAAGCCGATCCTGCTCGTGGAGAGTGTCTTCCAATCGGCAGTGCTGATGAGCCGCATCTTCCGCGAGTTGAATCTGCTCGACCAACTGGCGATTTTGATGGATTGTGAGACGGCCCTGGTGCGGCTGCGTCAAGCGGATATCGCCAAACCCCGTCTGATTCTACTCGATTCGCGGATGCCGCGAATGAGTGCCGCGAGCTTCCTGGAGGTTGTCAAGAGCGATCCGAGGCTTCAGATGATCCCCATTGTGGTCCTCTCCGATGCAGACGGGGCCGAGGGCGTCAGCCGATACTATGAGCTCGGGGCGGCCGGATACATGGTCCACGATGGGGAGTACACCGACGTCTTCGACAAGATGCGGGCCCTGTGCAACTACTGGATGCTGAGCCGCTCTCCCGCGATCTACTGAGCCTGTTTCTGACTCCGGGCGGCCCGCGAGACCGCCGTCGCCGTTTGTCCCCGCCTCGATATCCCCAAGTGCCCGTCTGTCACGAGATCGGTCTGCACGCCAGGCGCAAAAGCGAAGGCGAGAGCCGACGACAGAGTGTTTCGTCGACTCCCGCCGTGTGTAGATCGCCGTTTCGTCAACGGTTGAACTGATCGAGGTCCGCGTCGTCATCCAAAGGGATGACGCGGCTCGGGGCCGGTCGAGCCGACGGATGTTGTTGCCCTGTGTGCTTGTCGGCGCCGGCGATCTGGTGCCAGGTGGCGTCCGATCGGGTCAGACCACGGCTGGTGCGTCGCGTATCGCCTGCGGCCGCGTGCCGGCCGCTCCCGCTGTCCGAACCCTTGGCGACGTCGCCGACGAGGCGGACGAGCTGGTCGACGATCTCGTTGAGACCTTCCGCCTGCGCGCTGAGTTCTTCCGACGCGCTGGCCGATTCCTCGGCGTTGGCGGCATTCTGTTGTGTCACCTTGTCCATCTGCGAGACCGCCGTATTGACCTGATCGATGCCCTGGGCCTGCTCCTGACTGGCGGCGGCGATCTCACTGACCAGATTCGTGGTCTTGCCGATGCTCTGAACGATTTCGTTGAGCACCGTGCCGACCTCTTCGGCGATATCCACGCCGGTCTTGGCGTTCTTGACCGACTCCTCGATCATGCCGGAGGTGTTCTTGGCGGCCTCGGCCGAGCGCATCGCCAGATTGCGCACCTCTTCGGCGACCACGGCAAACCCCTTGCCTGCCTCGCCGGCCCGCGCCGCTTCGACGGCGGCGTTCAGGGCCAGCAGATTGGTCTGGAAAGCGATGTCGTCGATCACCTTGATGATCTTGGCCGTTTCGTCGGAACTCCTCTGAATGTCCTGGATGGCGCTATTCATGCGGGCCATCGATGCGGCGCCGGTGTCGGCGGCCTTGCGCGTCTCGGTCGAGAGGACGTTGGCCTGCTGAGCGTTGTTGGCGTTCTGCTTGGTCATCGAGGCCATCTCTTCGAGGCTGGACGAGGTTTCCTGGAGGCCGGCGGCCTGCTCGGTGGCGCCCTCGGCCAGCGACTGCGACGCCGAGGAGATCTGGTTCGACGCGCTGACGACCTGCTCGGAGCCCTCGAAGAGTTGCTGCATGATGTGGGTCAGCGTCGCAACCAGTTGACGGATCCGCCATACGGCCATGCCGAGCGCGAATACGAAGATGGCCCCAGCGGCGATCAGGCTCAGCGTATTGGCGCGATCCATGCTGGTGTTCAGCGCAGTCGCTTCGGCCTGCGCCGTCTCGCCCTGGGCCGCCATGGCGGCCATCTGGGCGGCGATTCGTTCTTCCATCTGCCCGCTCATCGTGTCGATGGTTCCGCGCATCTGGGCGAAGGCCTTGAGGCTGTTCTCAGCCTCGCTCTGCCGCGCAGCGATGCGGTCGATGTTCTGTTCGGTAATCGACGCAACCTGACGGCATTGCTCGTCCCATTTCCCTAAGGTGTCGAGGAAATTGCGGTATTCGGCGTGCATCGCCTCGTTGAAGGCCTCGGACGCCTTCTGGGTGCGCGTCCTGACCTGGCCCAGTTCCGTGGTGAAGGTGCTCACGAGGGCCTCGAAGCGTGTCCGGTCGGCCTCCTGCGAGAACTCGATCATCGCCACCAGTCCCTGGTAGGCGTCGCGATCGGCGTTCAGCAGCAACTCGACGGCCTCGTGCAGGGCCAGCAGCCGTGTCTTGTCCTCGGCGTCCCGCAGCGACTCGATCTCCGCTTCGAGCAGACCGACCACGTCGTCCAGTTGCTGGCGCATCGCGCTGAACGTCTGGATGCTCTCCTGATGGAGCGCCCGGCGGCGCGACAGTTCGCGCGCCAACGTCAGCGATGTCTGCATGACCGCGTCCGTCGATTGCTTCCATTGGCCGTACAGTTGGCCGAAGGTGGTGTAGGTCTGCCGGCCGGCGTCGTCGAACTCGGCCGAGGCTGCCTCCACCCGGTGGGCCACCTGGCCCAGTTCCGTCGCGTGGGTGGCGATCAGTTCCGTGACGCGCGTTTCGTCCTGTGTGCTGAGCACCTGCATCTCCGCCATGTAGCCCTGGTAGGCGTCGCGGTCGGCATTCAGCAGGTACTCGATGCTGTTGCTCAGCTCGTTCATGCGCGGCACTTCATCGGCAATGATGGGCAGCAGGTTCTGGTCGACCGTCGTATTGACCACGCCGGCGACGTGCCGCAGCATGAACCCGTTGCCGGCCGCGATGACCGCCAGTCCCGCCAGCGGGATCGACACCAGCGTCAGAATTCTCCCTTTGAGTTTCATCGTGCTTCTCCTGATTGAGATATCACATTGGATCGTTCTTGTCAGACCCGGACGACGCCTGTCGCCGCCGGGTCGACATTCCTCCGTGATCTGTCGTGCGGCAAGCGAACGAGCGGCCGCTGCGGCTGTCCTCCCTGTATGCCTTTCCCTGACACCTCCTGTTCCTCCTCGTGGACGCCAAAGGCGTCACAGGCGGCCCCTTGGGAGGACCGTTAGAATTTGAAATTGACCTCCGCCAGAAGGACGTCGTAATCGGTGGTCTCGGCGCGTTCGCGCTTTCCAATCATGTAGTTGGCGCCGAGCGTGCAGTTCTTGCCCAGTTGGTACGCGATGGCGAGCTTGTGTCCTCGGACGCCCGTCCCGCCGCCGGCGAACGTCGAGTCGCTCAGTGCGGCCACGGCACAATCCGCTTCGAGGTCGCGGTAGTTGTAGCTGAAGGTCCAACTGCCCGGGTTCTTGCACTTGCCCACGCCCGCTCCGACCAGATAGCCCGTGTCGTCGCCGGAGTCGGCGTCGCTGTTTACGAGCAGGTCGCCAAAGACCTTGCAGGGCTGGCCGGCGATCTTGAACGCCACTTCACCGAACCCTCGGAGAAGGTTGAAGTCGTTCTCGTACAGGCCTCCGACGTTACGGTTGCCACGAAAGTTCGTGGTGCTCGATCCCAGGGCGAGCTGGCCCTCGATGTTGCCGTAGTCGAAGTAGCCGGCGCCGGCGGTGACGCTCACGCCCTCGGCGCGCGGGACCTTGCAGGTCACGCCGCCCTGGATTCCCCAGAGGCTGGTGTCGACCTCCGTACCTCGTTCGTGGACGTAGTAGCCGCCGAGCGTGCTGAACAACGTTACATCCTCAGCGAGCGTCCGGCGATATGTGGCCGCGATCCCCTCCGGATTGACGTCGCCATCGAACAGCAGGTCGCTGTTGCCCGGGTTGTAGTAGAGGTTCTTGATTTTGCCGGCGAAGACGTTGAGCCCCTCGACGCTAGCGGGGTGGTAGTTGATGAAGGCCAGATCGAGCCACAGGTCCTTGCTCGAGAACGATTCGGTCAGATCCTGGTTGGTGTTGGTGGCGCTTTCGTCCGTGCCGCTGGCCAGGCCGATGGTGGCGTCCACCTGATCGTTGACCTTGCTGGAGACCAGCAGCCGGGCGCGGATGCGGTGACGATCGCGATCGGTCGTCTTGGTCTCATCATCAGCTCGTTCGTGCCGATAGCGGAAGTCGCCCGAGATTTTCATGTTGCGGAGCCAGGCGGGCAGGCTCTCCAGAAGGGTCTGTGCCTCGCTCTTGGGCGCGACCGACTCGGCGCCGCCGGTGGTGGGCGCCGCCTGCTCGGCGGCCGTGACGAACCCGGCCCCGACGAGGAGCAGGGCGATGGCCCATCGCTGATGCGTCTTTCTCATGGTATCCACTCCTTACAGATTCAACTGTGATGCATGGCTATTCTTGTGGTGTCTCGTTCTGCGACCGGCAGGTCAGATCGAGGTTGTCTGCGGCCAGGACCCTATCGATGTCGAGCAGGATCTTGACCGAGCCGGCGACCTTACCCATCCCGAGGATGAAGCTCGTGTCGACCGAGGAACCGAACTGCGGGGCCTCCTCGATATCTCCGGCGGCGATGTCGAGGACCTCCTGGACGCGATCGACGACGATGCCTGTGCTGGCCGTCCGGTCGGCATGGTGGATTTCCACGACAATAATGCAGGTTTCCTCGGTGATGTCGGCGGTCTCCATGCCGAACTTGGCGCGCAGATCGACGACGGGAATGACCTGGCCGCGCAGATTGATCACGCCGCGCACGTAGTGGGGCGTCTGCGGCACGGCGGTGACGTCGACATACCCGATGATCTCACGGACCTTGAGAATCTCCAGGCCATACTCCTCCTGGGCCAATGCGAAGGTCAGGTACTTGCCTTCTTTGCCCGACGTCGTGACGCCGGGTTGCGTGGGGGCAAGTGTGGTTCTCGTCATTGCCATATCTCCTGAACACCGTGACTCAAGCAGTTCCGATAAACGGGATAGGTGCCGAACGAATCGGCCGCCATCGTGCCGATGGGGCGACGCCCCACGGCCATGGTCTGTCTTTGTCCGCATTGCATCGGCCGTAACGGTGGCGACCATGATTATCCATTGGATAATTCGTCAGGGAAAAAGGAGGCCCTGGAGGGAGGAAAGGGCTTGATTGGTGGAGGAGATCGACGACAGGAGGTGCGCGGACGGAGTTGGTGTTCACGTCCGAGAAAACGGACGCAGCGCGCGCGGGGGAATTCAGACGGCCCCTTCAGGCAGGGACACGGTCAAGGTGGTCCGGGACGATCAGGAGGCGAGGGTGGTCATTCCCATGGCGAGGGCGCGTTTGACGAGGCCGGCGACGCTGTTGACCTCGAGTTTCTTCATCAGTTGCCGGCGACAGGCGTCGATGGTCTTGCTGCTGACGTTGAGCATCAAAGCGACTTCCTTCGAGGTCTGTCCTTCGGCGAGAAGTTCCAGCACGGCGGCTTCCCGCTCGGTCAGGCCGGCCTCGGACGGCTTTCGAGCGGCGCCGTGAGACTGGGCGTATCCCGGGAGGATCAGTTCTCTGACTCGGGGACACAGGTAGGTCGAGCCGGAGCACACCGCGTCGATTGCGCGCAGGAGTTCGTCGAATCCGTTTCGCTTGACGACGTAGCCGTGGGTCCCGGCCCGGAAGACCGCCGCCACGAAGGCCTGGTTGCGGATGGGCGAGAGGACCACGATGCGGACCGGCGGGTACGCACGAGCGATGTGGCGGACCATCTCCACACTGCCGGACGTCCATGAGCCGATGTCGGCGATCACGACGTCCGGCTCAAGTTCGGACACCCGTTCGGCGGCTTCAGGGCTGCAATTGGCCTCTCCTGTGACCTCGGTTGTTGCGTTCTGGCCCAGAAGGGCCCGTAAACCGTCGCGCAGAATGCGATCGTCGGCTACCAGCACAATTCGCATGTGTTCCGATTCCCCCGAATGTTGGACCCCCCCAACGTTCGGCTGTGACCTACCATACCTCGGCGAGTGGCGTGAACCTGCCTATACGTATTCTCGGAAGATCGAGGGTAAGGCCGAATAGGCAAAAGACTTGGAAGTGCCGGTTTTTGGCTAATCCAATGCAGCCTGTGGCTATCGATTCCCCGGGGGAATCTACGCAAGGCAGCCGAGGGAGCATCCCTCCGGAGCCCGGTCCGGCCGCCGGCGGCGGACGCGGGGGGGGCGACTGGGGCGCGGTGCGAGCCTACTGGTCGACGGTGGTCAGGCCCTCCCGGATGGCGTACTTGACCAGTTCGGCGACGCTGTTGATGGAGAGCTTCTGCATGATGCGTCGCCGGCAGGCGTCCACCGTCTTGACGCTCGTCTCGGTGATCAGGGCGATCTCCTTGCTGGTCTTGCCGTCGGCCAGCATTCGGATGACCTCCATCTCTCGTTTGGTCAGACGTTCCTTGGCCTGCGGATCGCTGCCTTCCTGGACGTACTCGTCCACCAGCAGGGCGGCCACCTTGGCGCAGACGTATTTCTCTCCGCTGAGAATGGTCCGGATCGCCTCCACGATTTCGCTGAAGGCGTTGTCCTTGAGCAGATACCCCGTGGCCCCGCTCTTGAACATCTCGGTGATGAAGGTCTTCCGCAGGAACATGGACAGGGCGAGCACCTTGGTCTCGGGATGCTCCCGGTGGATCATCCGCGTGGCGTCGATCCCGTCCATGCCGTCCATGTTGACGTCCATGATGACCACGTCCGGCTCGACTTCGCGGACCAGACGCAGGGCGGTCATGCCGTCGCCGGCCTCGCCCACGACCTCCATGTTCGATTGCTGCTCCAGGAGGGAGCGCAGTCCTTCGCGCAGCACCTGGTGATCGTCAACCAGCAGAATCCGTACCGCCATCATGACTCTCCTTCGTAGCGTGTGATTGGCTCTTCAACGGCGCGACTAGCACGAAGCGGCTGCCGCGTCCCGGCGCCGAATCGATGTCGAGTGTCCCGCCGATGTAATCGAGACGTTCCCGCAGGTTGAACAGGCCCACGCTGCGGCCTCGTGAGGGAGACGAGAGGGTGTCGGCCACATCGAACCCGGTTCCGTCGTCGGCGACGGTGATGCGAATCGAATCGCGGTCGCGGCGGATGTCCAGGGCGACTTCGTGGGCGTGGGAATGCTTGATTACGTTGAACAGCAGTTCGCGGACCGATTGAAACAGCAGGACGAGCACGTCCTGGGGCAGGGGCTTGGGCTGCTTGTCGTCGCGGAAGCGATAGAGAATGTGGTGCTCGCCGCGGAGCTTGTCTTCCAGCAGTTCCTCCAGAGCCGCTTCAAGCCCGAACTTGTAGAGCGTCGGCGAACTGAGGTCGAACGTCAGTTCCCGCACGCTCTCGATCGTCGTGTTGAGGGTTTCGCAGATGCTTTGCAGGGCCTGTGTGTTGGCGGGGTCGGAGTGTTCGACGAGATCCTGGAGCCGCATTTTCGAGAGAGCCAGCGACTGGCAGGCGTGGTCGTGCAGGTCGGCGGCGATGCGACGCCGCTCGCGCTCCTCGGTCAGGGCCAGCTCGGAGGCCATCGACTTGAGCTTGTTCTGATAGGCCAGCAGGCTCGCCTCGGTCTCTTTTCGCTCCGTGATGTTACGGGCAAACGCACAGTTGTACTCGTGCCCTTCGAAGACGACGAAATTGGCGGTAAGCTCAACGGGGAACACACAGCCGTGCCTGTCACGATGGTGTGATTCGAACACGAGCGCGCCGGCCTGTTTGAGCGTCTGCCAGTGATCCGGCCAGACCGACGGAGGGAAGTCCGGGTCGATGTCGTGGGTGGTCATGTTCAGCAGTTCGTCCCGGCTGAACCCCAACGACTTGCAGGCCGCATCGTTGACGTAGACGAATCGACCGTCCGATCCGATCCAAAAGGCGCTGTCGGAGGCCCGGTCGACGGCGAACTGAGTGAATCGCAGGGCCTGCTCCGCCTTTTTGCGTTCCGAGATATCCAAAATGAAGCCTTCGAGCACGCCGGTCTGCCCGTGGTGGCCGTTGACCGACCGACCCCGTTCCCACACCCATTTCTCCTGCCCGTCCGCCGTAACGATCCGGTACTCGATCTCGAACACGCCGCCGTCGGCCAGCGCTTTGGCGGTCTCGGCGTGCACGCGTCGTCGGTCACCCGGGTAAATGATCCTGTCATACGAGATCGTCCGATTCTCGATCAGGTCGTCGCTGTCGTAACCGGTCAGTGCCGTGCATCCTTCGCTGACGAACTGCATGGTCCAGGCCTCGTCGGCCAGACACCGATAGGCCATCCCGGGCAGGTTGGCCATCAGGGTCGAGAGCTTCCGCTCGCTTTCGCGCAGGGCGGTCTCCGCCTGCTTGCGGTCGGTGATATCCGAGGTGATGATGACGATTCCCATGGGTTCCCCGGAGGCCTGGCGCATCAGGCTGGCGGAGACCTCGCCGGGAAACTCCGTGCCGTCGGGGCGAACCAGGGTCAGCTCGACATCCTTGACCAGGCCGTCCTGCAGGAGTTGCGCCTCCAGAGAATCGACGATGGCATGGTCTTCGCGCGCAACGAAATCGAAGCTGGTGGTCCCGAGGATCCGGTCCTTGCCGGGCAGGGCGAAGATCCGCAGCATCGCCGGGTTGCAGTCCTCCAGACGCAGGTCCAGATCGGTGACCGTGATGGCGTGGGGAGACGACTCGAAGATGCTCTCCAGCTTGGCCTTGCTTTCCTGGAGGGCCATCTCGGCCGCGCGACGGTCGGCGATGTCCACGGCGATGCAGCGCAGGCCCACCGGCTTGCCGTTGCGGACAATGGCTGAACTGTAGAGAAGCACGGGAAATGTCGCGCCATCGTCCCGGAGGGCCAGATACTCATGATCGCCGAACGGCGTGCCGGCCAGACGCTTGTCGATGTTCCGTCGGAGGCGCGCCCGGTCTTCCGGGGCGAACAGGTCGCCGATGTCCCGCCCAACCAGCACACAGGGCTCGGGTCCAAACGAATCGTGGGCGAAGCGGTTGACGAACGTGATGCGCCCCTCGGCGTCGATTTCGAGGATGGTCTGCGGCAGCAGTTCCGCCAGTTCACGGAATCGCGTTTCGCTCTCGCGCACCGCGGCCTCCGCCTCCTTGCGCTCGGCCACCTCCTGGCGCAGGGCCCGGTTGGCCGCCTTCAGCTCGTCGGCGCTCTCGGCGACGGCCGCTTCGAGCTGCTCGGCGCGTCGTCGAAGCTGGAAGGCGACGGCCCGATGCACGTGGCGCAGCAGCTCTTCCGGGGCGCCGGCCTTTTCAACGTAGGCGAACGCTCCGAGGTTCAGCGCGTCCTTGGCCGATTGGTACGAGCTGTGCCCCGTGTTGATGATGATGCTCGTGTCGTCGGCGCGATCGCCGAGCCGGTTGAGCAGTTGCACGCCCGTCAGATCGGGAAGTCGCAGGTCCAGAATGACGACCCGGATGTCGTCGCGCGCGAGCCGTTCCAGGGCCTCAGTGGCACTGGCGCAGGCGGTGACGTCGAGCCCCTCCTCGCGGAGAATCTCCGTCAGGGTCCATCGCTGGGCCTCATCGTCCTCGACGACAAGGACCCGACGGTACGTCTCTTGGACGGGATCTGCAGCCATCACTATGTCCTCCTCGGACCGCTCCGTTGCGCTCCCGAATCCGGCAGCGGCGGCTTGCGGTGATCGTCGGAGAACCGCCGGCCCATGATCCGATCGAGCATGTCCAGAATCGTTTCGATCTGCAGCGGCTTCCTGACGATTGTGTAGGCGTTGCGCCGCACGGCTTCCTTGGCGACGGCCTCGAACTCGTGTTCCATTCCGGCGATCATGATCGCCACTACGCTCGGCGTGATCTGGCGGATGGCCAGATAGAGTTCGAGCCCGTTCATGGACGGAAGACTCGTTTCGAGGAAGATCAGATCGAATCGGATCTGCTCGATCAGCTCCATCGCATCGTGGGGGCTCCTGGCGACGGTCACGCGATATCCCTGCGCTCGAAGGCCTTTCTGGAGGGCCGATGCCGTCTCCTCCTCGTGCTCGACCACGAGAATAGCGGTGTCCCTGGCCTCGGCGACAAGGTCGATGACGCGGTCGAGATCGAGCGGCTTGGGCAGGAAGGCGATGGCCCCGTCGTCGAGGGCCGCCTCCTTCAGGGATTCGATGCTGTAGGCGCTCATGAGAATGACACGGACACCTTCCCGATGCCGTCGGATGCGTCGAAAGGCCTCCACCCCGTCGATGCCCGGCATACGCACGTCCATCAGGATCACCTCGAAGGCGCCCCTCTCGCACAGTTCGACCGCCTCCTCGCCCGTGGCGGCGGTGGTGACCTGATAGCCTTCGTCCCGCAGGATCTCGGCCAGCGTCTTTCGCATGTTCTCTTCGTCATCGACGATCAGTATCCGTTGTTCGGCTACGGCTGTCCTGGTGTGGTGCATGAGCAAGTCTTTCTCTAAACGACGTTCTACGATCGCGGCAGCCGGATGCGGACGGCCGCCCCCCGGACGCTGCCGTCGATCGCCTCAATGGTGCCGCCGTGTCCTTCGACGATCTGTCGGCAGATCGCCAGCCCGAGCCCCGTTCCGGAGGTCTTGGTCGTCACGAGAGGTTCGAACAGCCGTTCGCGCACCTCCGGGGACCACCCCGGGCCCGTGTCACGAACGATCACGATGTCGAACTGCGGCTCGTGTGCTGCCTCCACAATACACTCGCCGTCGCCGTCCACCGCGTCAGCCGCATTGCCAATCAGGTTCGAGAACACCTGTGACAACTGGTCCTGGTCCGCCTGAACGATGAACGGCTCCTCGGACAACGCGACCCGGAACCGCACCC
Organism: Planctomycetota bacterium; assembly: GCA_012719085.1. Lineage (GTDB taxonomy): Bacteria > Planctomycetota > Phycisphaerae > Sedimentisphaerales > Anaerobacaceae > Anaerobaca. The sequence continues at coordinate 2,603 of JAAYBA010000612.1, read as the reverse complement.
CGTCCGGATACACACAACGTTTCCAGGCTGCCCATGCGACGGCGCCGACGTCGACCGGCTCCTTGTTCGGCACGCGTGTCCGCGTCATGTTCAGCAGATTCGTGATGATCCGGTCGGCCTTGGTCACCTCCTGTTCGATGATCCCGATGTGATCGCGCAGGCCGGCCTGGTCGGCGGGCAGGCGGCGCTTCAGCAGATAGCTGGCGTTGCGGACCGCCCCGAGCGGGTTGCGAAGATCGTGTGCGATGCTCGCGGAGACCTGTCCGAGAGCCGCCAGACGCGTCTTGCGCACGAGTTCGTCGCGCACCCTCGCGAGTTCGGCCTCGATCCGCTGTTTTTCGCTGTCCTGTTGCTGGCGGAGTTCTCGTTCGCGCTGCTGGATCCGGTCGAGCATTGTGTTGAACGTCTCGACCAGTGTGTGGATTTCGCCGTGGGGAAATGCGGGCGCCCGGACCGAGTAATCCTTGCGGTCCGAGATCGCCTTGGCCGTCTCGGTCAACTGAACGATCGGCTTGGCGATGTGCCGCGCCAGCAGCAGTCCGCCCAGAAGGGCGACGGCCGCCACACCGACCGACACGGCCAGGATGACCTTTCGCAGTCTGGCCACCGGTGCGAAAATCTCTGCCGCATCGTATCCCATCCGCAGCGTCCAGGTCAGACCCTTGAAATTCCGATACCCTCTCGACGGCGCCCCGACCATGAGGGCGACAGTGCCGTCTGCGGCGCGGGCCATTCCGGACAAGGGGGCGGTGGACGTTGTGTGCGGCAGGAGCAGAGGACCGGTATGATAGAGCGCCTGTCCCGTGTGCGAGAGCAGGTCGAGTGTGGTGCTGCGGTGCTCGGAGGCGTCTTTCACGTTGGTGATGATGCCGATGATCTCCTCGACGTTCAGCACGGCCTTGATGACACCGGTGAAGATCCCCCCCTCGTCGCGCACGGCCACGGCCAGCTCCAGCGCATGGACGCCCGAACTCTCGTCGTAGTGGATGTCTCCGACGTGGGTCCCTTCGTCCCGGGCACGCGGCCACCAGGGTTCGTCCGCCTGATCGTAATCGGATGTCCAGCCGGTCTGGGCCACGTTCGCTCCGTATTTGTTCGTCACGAAGATTTCGCCGAACAGTGGATAACCGTATTCGGTCCGATAGAAGTCCGCGACCTCGATCTCCTGACGCAGGGCGTCCGAGAGCCTCTCGTCGAGCAGGGCCGCCATCCATGGGTGCAGAACGTGTTTCGGCGCCGCCATCCACCGTTCGTCCAGTTGGCGGATGTGGTCGAGCGGGTCGGCCATTCGATCGAATCGATCGTTCGATTCCGCCAGCACTTCCCGGAGCCTTCGCCCACGCGCATACACCTGAATGTCTTCGAGCCGTCGCTGGATGCAGCGGTCGATCTTGTCCATCGTCTCGGTGGCGACGATCTCCGATCCTCGGCGCGTCGCCTCCTGGAGCGTTCGCTGACTGTGGACGGCAGCCAATTGCCCGATCGTCGCCACGAGCAGCGAGAGGGCAAGCGAACCGATCGCAATTTTCTGAAAGACGCTCATGGCTGCCTCAGCCTCCGCTGTCCGAACGGGCGCCGGGGGCCGGTTTCCGTTTGGTGGGCGGGCCAGAGGTGATGTCTTCTCCGGAACTCAGGGTGCCGACGATGGCTCCTGTTCCGTCCGTCAGCACGGTGTTGTGCCAGGCGATCAGTCGCTGCGTGTGGCCTCGCACAAGGACGGGCGTCTCGGCGTACTCGGCGATGCGCATCTGGCCGCGCAAGAGCTTGTCGAAAATCTCCCAGACGTTTCGTCGCATGGCTTCCGGCACGAAATTGGCGAACCAGTCCATGCCGAGGATTTCCCGCTCGTCGTACCCGAGGATTTGGCACCCCTTCTGATTGACCAGACTGACACGGCCGCTGGCGTCGAGCGCGATGAACATCACCTCGACGAGGTCCAGGCACTTTCGCATTCGTTCTCGTTCGCGCCCCAGATGTTCTTGCCGTTGCTTGTATTCGGTGGTATCGCGCACCGTGAAGGCGATGCCTTCCGATGCGTCATCCGGATTCAGCGGCGCCAGGTCCACAAGCACGTCGATCCGGGTTCCATCCTTGCGTTGCCAACGTGTTTCGATCGTCTCTGTCCGGCCCGCATCGCTTACGCGAGAGAGCGCCGCCGCGGCGCCTTGATATGCCTCGTCCGTCGGGTACAGCCGCCTGTCGCTTTGACCGATGAGTTCGTCCCGGCCACAGCCGACCATCGTGCACAGACACGCGTTTGCTTCCTGTATGAGATGGTGGGCAATGAGACCGATTCCGATGGGAGCGCCGTGGAAGAGGCGGGCCGGTTGGGCCTCCGATCGGGATGCTCTGGTGCGTCCGGCCGGGTCTATCGGCGATGTCTGGCCTTGGGCATCCACCGGCGGGGCGTTGCGGCGGGTACTGCCCGTGTGATGCCTGTCTGAAGTCCCGCAATCGTCCATGGTACCGTCCTCAAATCCGAGGCAAACGTCCCTGACGGAATCGTGCGGTGCTGCGCCGCAAGTTGCGGCGATTCCAAATGTCCCCAACATCACACTCCTTATCTACGAGGTTCCATGTCCCGTGTCAATACAATACCCGGC
>JAAYBA010000611.1 GCA_012719085.1 Planctomycetota bacterium | reverse complement strand
GGGTCGGGTTCGTCACGATCAGGGTCGCCAGGCCCACCACCATCATCGCGACCAACAGCATGACCTGGTTGTAGAGCATGCTGCTCAGAACGTTGGTGCCCTTGCCGGTGTGCTTCTTGAGGATATACCACTTGACACCGGTACTCAGGATACCGGGCAGAATGAGGCTGTAGAGGGCCGTCACCGAGCTGGCGCCAAAGAGGATGGTGAGCGGGACGTCACAACCCTGCCGTCGCAGGATCAGGCGGAGTGCAACCGACTGGACTCCGTAGAACACCGCGGCGAAGAACCACACACCAAGCAGGTAGGTCCATTGTGCGGTCCGCGCCACTTCCCAGAAGTGCCGCATGTCCACCTGCCGGAACACGTAGCAGAGCAATCCGACAGTAATCGTCAGTCGCAGAAGCAGCTTCGCAATGGCCCTGGTCCGCTCGGTCATAGGCTTCCACCGGCTCGTCGTAGCTGAATCGCCCTGAGCATCATGATCCGCTCGCTCCGGCGATCAGGACCTTGCGCGAGAAGGTCAGTTGGATCTTGTAGAGCTTCATGAGCAGTCGGCTCTTGGGGAACCACGCATGGAACGTCCCGAACGGCAGACGGCCCGCGACCGCCGACGCCAGCAGCCCGCCCAGCCCTGCCAGCGGCCCCGACAGGTACGTGCTTCGGCAGGTGTCGTAGCCGGCGCTGATCAGCAACTGCGACAGGCGACGTTGGGTGGTGACGTAACCGTGCGAGAAATCGCTGTTGAAGAAGTGCCATCGAAGATTGAGGTAATCGGGCGAGCAGACCACGAACCGGCCGTTTGGCGTAAGGCATCTTCGTACCTGCTCGGCAATCGCCAGGGCCTGCTTCACGTCGCTCATGTGCTCCAGGACGTTGATCATCACCACGCAGTCGAATCTCTCTTCCATCTCGGGCAACGGTGGAACCAGTGCACGCACTACGCGCGCCCCCCGCTTCTCCATCGCCTCGGCCAGATGGGGGTTTGGCTCAATCGCCGTATACGAAATCGAGCGTTCCAGGCAGAGGTCGGCGAACGCCCCTCGTCCCGGGCCGATCTCAAGGACCTTGTCCCCGGCTTTCAACTCAGCGAATTCCAGGATGCGCCGGCAGAAGCGCGAAGCCACCCACACACCGGCCCCGGTGGGCCGGTCCTGATGAAAGTGGTCGTAGAACGTTGTCTCATTCATATCGAAGGTCCATCTCTCCCGTCACGGCCTGCGCCCGCGCGGGTGCCGGCCGTTCGTTTCTGTGCGTAGACGACGATGATATCCGAGCGGCGCAACAACGACACGACGATCGTCGCCGGCAACAGCAAAAGCCAGAGCAGCACCGACTGTCGGATGCGGTTGCGGCGCTTCGGGTCGGTATTGTCCCCGTAACGCTGGTATTGCAGCGACCCAAGCAGGCCCCAGGGCGACCGGTCGTGGAAGATGCGCGTCACGTTCAGGCCGTGCAATTCCAGCAATCGACGCATCGTCGCGGGGCTCCAGATACACAGGTGTCGAGGGCAATCCAGATGATACCATCGGTCCCTGAACCGCCGAGCGAAGGCGCTGTCGAAGTTGGGAACGCCGAGAACGCACGTGCCCCCTTCCTTCAGCAGCCGGCTCATGGCCGCCACGGCCTCATTTGGATTGGCGATGTGCTCCAGATACCACCAAGCCGTGATCGCGTCAAAGGAATCGTCCGCTAACGGTGCTTCTGTGATCGGGCCCTCGAACACATCGACACCATACCGCATCCGCGCGGTCCGGACCGCGTGCGTCGAGATATCGACGCCCTGGACCTCGCAACCGGTAGCAGCACGTGCCGCAGCGAGGAACGCCCCACTGCCGCAACCGACATCCAGCAGACGTCGGCCCACGCTCAACCGGCGAAACAGAGGCGCCATCACTCGGGCGTCCGTCCAACGTTTCAATTCCGTGCCCACCAGCGGTATCTTGTGCAGACCGTCGCGCACCGCCATCAATGCCTTGCGCGACGTCTGCGACTTGTCGGCGTGTGGTGCATACGACTCCGGGTACAAATGCCCGATGCTCTCCGGCGCGACCTGCGGGTTCATGTACACCAGTTCACACGACCGGCAGCGCACGTAACGAAAACGGCCCTCGATCCCATGCAGACGATCGACGGCTTCGAATAGATGCATCGCATCGTCGCTGCCACACAGCGGGCAAGAAACCTCAATGGTCCGAATCGTCGTCATGCGTCTTCCGTTGTCTTGGACATTCACCAGGGCAGCTTTCGGGCCCGAACATGGCGATGCAGCGCCACGACAAGTCGCCGGGCCGGCACAAGGGTCAGGAGATACCCGGCCCAGTTGGCCGCAGAAGCCGGGTAGAGTCTGATCGCCTTGGCGTAGTACTTTCGAGCGCGCGGCACGTCGCCGTCGGCCGCCAGCCAGAAACCGGTCAAGAAGTACGACCGTGCATAGCGCCGCACGATGCGTTTGCCGAGCCTTTGGGCCAAATCGGGATACTTGCGCAGGGTGCGCTTCAGTGCGGCCCGTGTCTTGGCATAGCTCTTGACCTTGTTGGCCTGCTTCGACGTGCTGCGCGGGTGCCGCCGCCAGCAGCCTAGAGGCTCGGGATCGTAGTGGGCGTCGCTGAGATGAGCGACCTCGATCCACTTGATGTAATCACTGATCGGTCCGGGTCGCTCAAACGGTCCGGCCTGTCTCAGCACGTCGGCTCGAACCATCGCCGTAATCATCGGGACAAAGCAGTAGTGCAGGGCCAGCATCTCGGCGGTGTCGCCGGGCTTGACCGGATAGACGTCGCTGAGGCGGCCCAGCCCGTGGCCCTCGGCGTCGATAATCAGCGCCTCGGCATAGACGAGCCCGATCTCCGGATGAGCGTCCAGAAACGCCACCTGCCGCTCGAAACGCTGCGGCAGAACGAGGTCGTCGCTGTCGACAAAACAGAGGTATTGCCCTTGGGCCAATTCCACACCCCGGTTGCGCGCGGCGACCACGCCCTGATTCCGCTGGGGGTGGATCTGGGCGCGAGATTCGGTACGGCGGGCGACTTCGACGGTACGATCCGAACTGCCGTCGTCAATCACAATGATTTCGAAATCCCCGAACGTCTGTTCTTCGATGCTGCGCAGGGTCTGGGCGATGTAGTCCTGATGGTTATACGACGCAATGATGACGGACAGCTTGGGAGTCACCGATTCACCCCTCTCTGCGTCACAATCCGTTCGTACAGTTCGAGATACCGCTCGGCAACGGACCGCCAGGTAAAACGCTCGGCCTGCCTCCGCGCCGCGGTCGACATGGCCCGAAGCGTCGGCCGGTCGTTGACGAACGCCGCGATCGCGCGTGCCAGGGCCTTGGGCGACGCCTCATCGACCACGAGGCCATTGTCGGCGATCAGCTCATCGACGCCTTCGCAGCGTGTGGTGACGATGGGCAGTCCCGAGGCCATTGCTTCAAGCATGGCGTTGCTCATGCCTTCCTGGGCGCTGGCGCTGACATAAACATCATGCGTGCGATACAACTCCGGCATCCGGTCGGCATCTTGTCGCCCGGTCATCGTTACCATACCACGGAAACGTTCCGCTGATATCCTTCCCCGAAGCTCGTTTTCAAGAGCGCCGCCCCCGACAATCGTCAATTGCACGCTGTCGCCTGCTGCGCCAAGCCGTTCCACTGCTTCGATCAACATGTCCAATCGTTTGGTTGTCGAAAGCCGGCCGACCGTGATCAGGCGCAACGGTCGCGGCGTGCCGAGAGGTTCTTCGCCAGGCGCGAACCGATCCAGGTCCACACCGTTGGGGATCACGTCAATCTGCGCCGACGGCAGGAATCGCAAGGCCCGCTGCCGCAGCCCCTCGCTGCACGCGACCAGGGCCGATGCCTGTTGCCAGATCGGTTTGAACACCAGCGGCCCGAGCACCTTATAGTCCCATTGCAGACGGGCGTTGCCGCCGGGCACGTCGGAGCCGCGAAGCGAGATCACATAGGGCAGTTGGCCAGCCGTGCGGTAACACAGCCATCCCGTGGGAAAAGCAAAAAACGCGTGGACCAGATCATAGGTCGTTTCGCGCAAGAGCCTGCGGTAATGCGACCGGGCCTTGAGGAGCCAGGCGAGCACTTCGGTACGCCGCCAGAGGTGCAACTGTCCCTTGCGAATGCCCACTTTGTGAATCCGGATGTTGTCGGCGAACGACTCCGTCGAAAAGCCCGGTTTCGGCGCCGAGGTCAGCACGTCGACGACGAGGTCGCGACGGCCCGCGAACTCCTTCAGAAGCGAACGATGCGCCTGCCCTCCCCCGCCGCCGATGGGCGGAAACTCGTAATTGAGCATGAGCAGCTTCATCGCCTTGTCCCCATCACTTCGACCACCTGGAGCGCCCTGGCTGCCCTGTTGTCATGCTGAGCGGAGCGCAGCGTAGTCGAAGCATCTGGCCAGAAACTGGGCATGCTTCGAATTCGCGGCCAGCTTCCTCGACTGCGCTCGGAATGACATAGTCGCTGCAGGGTCGTTGGCGGTGTACGCGGGCACATGGATTCAGTCCCTCTTGCGGGCGACGACGTAGAGGTTCGTCTGGAGGCCCAGCGGCAGCTTCTCGAAATTGACGTGTGCGATCAGGGAGCCGAGGGGCCCTAACTTCTTGAGTTTCGCACGCGTGAATTCGTTGATCGAGTTCACCTTCACAAAGCTCACTTCGAATCCATGCCGGCCCAGCCGCCGGCGGAGCTGTCCGGGCGTGTGCAGCGACGGATGGTACCGCCGCCACTTGAGCGATCTGTGTGAGAGCGTCTCGAACGTCGCGTTGCTGAGCTTGTTGGGCGTCTGGAACAGATAGTGGCCCTGGGGCTTGAGCACCCGATGCACCTCGCTGACGTGCCGGTCGATCTGGGCGATATGTTCGAACAGGTCGAAGCTCAAGACGACCTCGAACGTTTCATCGGCGAAGGCCAGTTCCTCGGCCGCCTGTACCTGCAAGTCGAGCCCGGGATACTTGGATTGGCCGTATTCGATGGCGACGCGAGAGATGTCGGTACCCGTGACGCGACAGCCCTGCCCCGCCAGCGTACTGACCACGGCGCCGATCCCGCAGCCGATCTCCAGAATCCGGTCGCCCGGCCGGAGC
>JAAYBA010000610.1 GCA_012719085.1 Planctomycetota bacterium | reverse complement strand
TTGCTCTGTCGGAGAACGTTCTTGGGCGGCATATTCGGGGGCAACTGATTCGTTGCTCAACCGGCGCAGCGGCCAATTACCGAGCGGCCTGCGTGGCGCAGTCACGCGCCGCATTCGTGGCCAAATTGAGCATCGTAATCGAAGAGGTGGATGAATCCTGCTTCTGGATGGAATTCATCATTGATGAGAGCCTGCTTCCAAAGGAACGCGTGGCTCCTCTCCTGGCCGAAGGCAAGGAGCTGAAGGCGATCTTCATCTCGGCAAGGCACACGACCAGGACGAATCGTAAATCGTAATTCGTAAATCGAAGATCCTATGGCTTACACCGTTCTCGCACGAAAATACCGGTCGCAGACGTTCGACGACGTGGTCGGGCAGGACCCGATCTCCAAGACGCTCAAGAACGCCATCGAGACGGGACGCGTCGCCCATGCGTATCTGTTCTCGGGCACGCGAGGCGTCGGCAAGACTACGATGGCCCGGATTCTCGCCAAGGCCCTCAACTGCCTCAAGTCCAAAGGACCGACGACGAGTCCCTGCTGCAAGTGCGACAGTTGCGTCTCGATCAACACCGGCGAAGACATCGACGTCATCGAAATCGACGGCGCGTCGAACAACCGCGTCGATGAGATTCGCGAACTGCGTGAGAATGCGATCTACCGACCCGCCCGGGCCCGCTACAAGATCTACATCATCGACGAAGTGCACATGCTGACGACGCAGGCGTTCAACGCCCTGCTCAAGACGCTGGAGGAGCCGCCGGAGCATGTGAAATTCATCTTCGCCACGACCGAGCCCAACAAGGTCATCGCCACGATCCAGTCGCGGTGCCAGCGGTTCGATTTTCACAACATCAACCCCAAGCAGGTCGCCGGGCAGCTCAAGAGCATCCTCAAGAAGGAGAAGATCAAGTACGAGGACGATCTCGTGCTGGCCTTGGCAAAGATGGCCAACGGGTCGATGCGCGACGGCCTGAGCCTGCTGGATCGGCTCATCAGTACGGGGATCCAGCCGTTGTCGGTGGACCTGCTGGAGGACTTCCTCGGCCGGCCCAACGCCGAGAAGGTCCAAACGCTCGTCGAGAAGATCGGCGACGCCGATGCGGCCGGCACGCTGACGGCGACGGAAGACCTCATCAACACAGGCCTGGGCGAGGCGCAGATCGTCGACGCCCTGACCGAGCAGATGCGTGACCTGCTGGTAATCGTCTCGGCCGGAGTCGACACCGATCTGCTGATTCTAACGGCCGACCAGAAGGAGCGGGCCGCCGGACTGGCGAAGAAGTTCGACACAGCAGCGTTGATCTACAACATCACGGCGCTGGAAAAGCTCCGCTGGGCCGTTAAGAACAGCGATACGCCCCGGGCCCTGCTCGACGCCTCTCTGCTCCGATTCGCACTGAGCGAGCACTTCATCAACGTCGATGAGTTGCTGGCCCGCTCATCGGGCAGCGCCGTCGCACCGGTCAAAAAAAAACTGCCGGTAGAGACTAAGCCCGACACGGCGATCTTGTCGATCCCAACCAGACCGGCTGAGCCCCGCGCGGGCGTCGTACCCGTCTCCCACGCAGAACCGATGCCGGAGGACCTGGCCGCATCGTGGCCGGAGGTTCTCGAATCCCTCGCCAAGCAGCTCAGCCCGGCTACCACCAGCCTGCTGACCGGATCGAGTCCCAAGGACTTCGTCGGCGAGACACTGACCATCGAATTTGCCGCCACCGCCAAGATGCAGAAGGAGATGTGCGAGAGCAACGGCCGAAGCGATCAGATCGCGGAAGCCCTGAGCCGATGTCTTGGCCGAGCCGTTCGCGTCAGGTTCACCCTGGCAGATGCTCCTCAGGCCGACGCCGGCGCCGAACGCATCCCCTTCGCCGAACGACAGCGTCAGGTCCTCAGCGATCCGGGCGTCAAGACCGTCCTCATGGAACTCGGCGCCACCGTCACGGGCATCGAGGAAGAATAGCCCCCGAGTTGCCCCGGAGCAGGCTCCGCCCAAAAAGCTGACACTCGAACTTTCCCCACAGACGTGCTATGCTGTCGTCGGCTCGATACCGGGCTTGCAGATCGGATGACGCCATACAGTCATATTCAGGAAGGAGATACGATGGACACGCCGCATGCTGTCTCTCGCCGGACGTTTGTCAGACGGTCGCTCGCAACCGCAGCCGGCGTCGGCCTCTGGAGCACGACCCAATCGTGGGCCGGCGCCAACGACCGAGTCCGAGTCGCCGTCGTGGGCATTCGGGGCCACGGATTCGGCAGCCACATCCGAAACTACCCGCTCCTGCCCAACGTCGAGGTGGCCGCCATCTGCGACGTGGACGAGAACTTCTTTCCCGAGCGGCTCAGGTGGTTTGAACAGAACGACAAGCCGATCCCCAAGACCTATGTCGATATCCGCAAGCTGCTCGAAGACAAGAGCATCGACGCCATCAGCGTCGCGACGCCCAACCACTGGCACGCGCTGGCGGGCGTCTGGGCCTGCCAGGCGGGCAAGCATGCCCACATCGAGAAGCCCTTCACGCACAACATCTTCGAGGGGCAGAAGCTGATCGAGGCGGCGAAGAAGTACAATCGCGTGGTCCATCACGGCACGGAGAGCCGCAGCTCGAAGGCATATCAGGAAGCGATGGAGTTCATGCGCACCGGCGGCCTGGGCGAGGTCTATCTCGCCAAGGGCACCTGCTATAAGTGGCGCGACACGATCGGGCGCACGCCCGTCGAGCCGGTGCCGGCAGGCGTCAACTACGATCTCTGGCTGGGCCCGGCCCCAAAGCGGCCGTTCACCCGAAACCGCTTCCACTACAACTGGCACTGGCACTGGGACTACGGCAACGGCGACATCGGCAACCAGGGCGTGCACGAAATGGACATCGCCCGCTGGGGGCTCGATGTCACACTGCCGAGGCGTGTCACAGCGATGGGCGCGCACGTGATGTTCGACGACGACCAGGAGACGCCGAACGTACTGATGGCCACGTATGAATTCGACAATCCCAGCGGCCGGAGCGACAAAAAAAAGATCCTCCAGTTCGAGGTCCGTCACTGGATCACCAACTACGAGGGCGGTTTCAGCAAGCCGCCGGACAACAATATCGGCAACATCTTCTATGGCTCGGAAGGCTACATGACGATGTATGGGGGGCGCTGGCAGACCTTCCTGGGCCGGAAACATGAGCCCGGCCCCTCCGGCGTCGAGAAAGGCAACACGGACCGCGCCCACTATCAGCATTTCATTGACGCCGTACGAGCCAACGACACCTCCAATCTGCCCGGCACGGTCGAGGACGGCCACTATAGCTGTTCGCTCATTCACATGGCCAACACTTCATATCGGCTCGGCCGCTCGCTGGACTTCGACCCGAAGCAGCAACGATACGTCAACGACGATGAGGCCAACCGAATGCTGACGCGGCAGTATCGCCGTCCGTTCGTGGTTCCGGAAGACGTTTAGCCATTCCCTTTCAACGGAGAACAGAAGACATCTATGAGCAGTGCGTATACAGAAAGCCTGAACAAGCTGATTGAGGAATTCGGGCGGCTTCCCGGCATCGGACCCAAGACCGCCGAGCGGCTGGCGTTCCACATCCTAAAGACCGATCCGCCCGAGGCGATGAAGCTGGCCGACGCCATTCGCGACGTCAAGACGCGCATCAAACGCTGCAAGGTCTGCTGGAACCTCTCCGAGGACGACACCTGCCAGATCTGCGCCGACCCCCAGCGGGACCAGGGGCTGATCTGCGTGGTCGAGCAGCCCAAGGACGTCATCAGTCTGGAGAAAACCGGCACGTGCAAGTGGCTGTACCACGTCCTCGGCGGCCATATCGCCCCTCTCGACGGGGTCGAGGCGGACGACCTGACGATCCGGCAGCTCGTCGAGCGGGTCCGCGGCGGGCAGGTGCGGGAGATCATCATGGCCACAAATCCCAATCTGGAAGGCGACGGCACGTCGCTGTACATCAGTTCGCTGCTGCGCCCGCTCGGCGTACGAATCACACGACTGGCCCGAGGACTGCCCACGGGATCGACCATCGAATACGCCAGCGGTAAGATCCTCACCGACGCGATCCTCGGACGGCAGGAACTCGAATAGTCGTCAACGCATCTTCGTCACGGAAAAGGGAGGCACGAGACCTATGGCAACCCAGGGACGGGTCAAAGTCGGGATCATCGGTTCGCAATTCGAGGCGGACATCCACGCCGCATCGTTTCAGATCATGCCGGACGAGGCCGAAGTCGTGGCCGTGGCCTCGCCGACGCCCGACCATGCCAAGGCACTGGCCGAGCGATACAAGATCCATCGCGTATTCACCGACTATCGGCAGATGCTGGCTGAAGACGATATCGAGATGGTCACGATCACCGCGCCGAACGCGCTGCACTGCCAGATGACCGTCGATATCGCCAACGCCGGAAAACACGTGGTGTGCGAAAAGCCCCTGTGCATGACGCTCGAAGAAGCGGACCTGATGATCGACACGTGCCGGCGCAAGGGCGTGCTCCTGATGTACGCCGAGGAACTGTATTTCACACCGAAATACGTCAAGGCCAAAGAGATGGCCGATCAGGGCGCGTTCGGCAAGATATACCTCGTCAAGCAGAGCGAAAAGCACTTCGGACCCCATGCACCGTGGTTCTGGGACGTGAGCAAGTCGGGCGGCGGCGTCTTCATGGACATGGGCTGTCACGGCATCGCCTTCTGCTGGTGGTTCCTGGGCAGGCCCGAGATCAAGAACGTCTTCTGCCAGATGGGCACGTACGTCCACGGCGACAAGACCAAGGGCGAGGACAACTCCGTCTGCATCATCGAGTTCGCCAACGACGCGGTCGGGCTGATCGAGGACAGTTGGGCCCGTCGCGGCGGCATGGAAGATCGGATCGAGGTCTATGGCGAGGGCGGCCTGACCCATGCCGACCTGCACATGGGCAACGCCCTTCCGACCTACAGCGAATACGGCTATGGCTACGCGGTAGAGAAGGCGCCGACGACCAAAGGCTGGACGTGGCCCGTCTTCGAGGAGCTATGGAACTACGGCTTCCCGCAGGAGATGCACCACTTCGCACGGTGCGTCCGAGGCAAGGAAGAGCCGCAGGCCACAGGTGAAGACGGCCGGGTGGTGCAGCAGGTGCTGTATGCCGGCTACCAATCGGCCGGTGCGGGCCGGAAGATCACACTGCCGTTCAAGCCGAAAGGCGTCAAGGCGCCGATCGAGCTGTGGCAGAATCCGAGATCATAGTCCGACGGTGTATCCGATCCGGTTGCCCTTTGAAGAGGTCCGTTATGGCGAAACCAGGTTTGCGTTTTCTGTCCGACGAGGACGTTCAGGCCATTCACGAAGCCGCTCTGCTCATCCTTCGCGACACCGGGGTCAAGGCGCATCACGCCGAGGCGCGAAGGCTGTTGGCCGATGCCGGCGCGACGGTCGATGAACACAGCAGGATCGCACGTCTGCCCGAACGACTCGTCATGGAATCCATCGCACGGACCGGCAAACGTTATGTGCTCCACGGTCGCGATCCACATCGCACCGCGCGGTTCGGATATGGCGACCGCGTGTGGATGTCCAGTCCCGGACAGTACACCTGGATCGATTCCCATACCGGTCGTCGGCGAGGCGCCACCGTTCAGGACGTGCGAGATGCGATTCGGCTGGGCGACGCGCTGGATCATATCCACATCGTCGGCGCGATGGGGCAGCCGGAGGAGATATCGGAGATCGGCAGCGATATTTTCTTGATGGGGGAACTGGCCAAAGGGACCACCAAACCCACGCGTTGCTGGGTGCGCAACGGTCGGACCGCCGGCGCGATCCTGGAGATCTACCGAGCGGTGGCCGGCGGCGCACAGGCCCTGCAACAGCGGCCTATGGCCGAGGCGTTTCTCGAACCGATCAGCCCGCTCCAGTTGCCCGAGCACGGGCTGGACATCGTGAAGGCGTTCGCACAGGCGGGCCAGCCGGTGAGTATCGGTCCGATGGCGATGACCTCGGCCACGGCGCCGGGGAC
>JAAYBA010000609.1 GCA_012719085.1 Planctomycetota bacterium | reverse complement strand
CCGCCCGGCATTCCCGGACCGCCGCCCTGACGCTGGAAACGCTCCATCATCTGCTGCCGCTGCTCGGGAGTCATCTCGGTCCCGCCCGGCATCGGCGGAAGTGCCGGAATGGTCCCTGTCGTTCCGCCTGTCGGCGCCGCTGCGGATGAGTCGTTTGCATCGCTCGCACTGCTTCCATTGCGTTGCGGCCGCTCGCGGAACGACGAAGTGGCCGCAGACTCGGTGAACAACGGAGGATTCAGCAGCACTTCTTCGCCGCCTTCCAGACCGCTGACGATCTGCACGAACGTGTCGTTGAACGCGCCGGTCTGCACCTCACGTTCCTCTCCCTTTGGTGCCTGCGGCGTCATGACATAACACACCTTCCGACCTCCGCGAGTGGCGACGACCTGAATCGGCACAATCACGACATCCTGCAACTCGCGCACGAGAATATCGACGCGGCACGACATTCGCGTTCGAAGGAAGTCGTGTGTCCCGTCGATCTTCACCAAGGTCGTGTACACCTTCAGGTCCGGATTCATGAAGCCACGCTGTTGGTCGGGCAGCGGAGCCACTTCGAGCACTTCGCCGTGGAGCACCTGGTCGGGAAATGCATCCATCACAATGGTGGCTGGCTGGCCCGGACGGACCTTGTCGACCTCGGTCTCGTGCACGCTGATTTCAGCCACCATGGTGGCAGTATCAGGCATCGAGATGATCGTCTGGCCCTCAAAGACGGTTTCCCCTTCCGCGATCACGCCGCTGCCGCCGCCCGCTCGGCCGCGCATGGCGCGAAACATGTCGCCGCTGCTGCCGGTGCCATAGATCACCAGACCCGGCGCCTTGGCGCGCATCGTGCAGTTGGCGATCTGCTGCTCCAATTCGGCGACGCGTTTCTGCTGGGCCCGGAGTCGCTCTTGAGCGTTCGCCAACCTTGCCTGCGCCTGTGCCAGACGGGAGCGGCATTCGGCAAACGTTCTCTCCAACCGGCGGCCGGCCTCGATGTAGTCGCTCAGATACTGTTCGGCGCTTTTCGGGAAATCGTACCGCAGGAACAGGTCCAGACTCACCTTGGAGTTCTGCTCGGCAAACTCTCGGTTGACAACCGTGAGCCGGTCCCCCTGCAAATCCAGCTCGGAGACGTAATTGGCATCGTGGAGCTTCTCCGTTCCGGCCAATCGCGCCTGCGCTGTCTTCAGGTTGCCCTCGGCCAGAACGATGTCATCGTTCAGTCGCTTCAACTCCTGGCCGGCAGCGGTGCCATCCAGCAGGTTGGGATCATCCCTGACCTCTATCAGAAACGGCGACACGTACTCCGTCAGGTCCACGGCATCGTTCACGTCTCGCGTCAGTCGTTCCGCCAGAGCGGCCCCGAGGTACTTCTGAAGGTCCAGCAGAGCAAAGCGGACCTGGAGACGCCCATCCGCCACGTCGCTCTCATTCTGAATCACCTGAATGTCGTAGGCCTCCTTGGCGGAGGTCTCGGTTTCCTGGTCGCTGGCCAGTTCCATCCTCTCCTGGATCAACTGGTCTTCCAACGAAGAGGAGTCCAACTGGACCAACACCTTCCCTTCTTCGACGTCCTTCTGGCTGATGTACGTGCCGGATGGAACGATGCTCAGGATCGTGATCTGCGCCCCGCGCGATTCGACCTCGCAACGGTACTCGATGGACTTGTGCGCACGGATGCTGCCGCCCTCGCTGACCGTGACGATCAGTCTGTCGCGTCGCGCCGTGAACGTGCCCCCGGACGTCGTGCCGGCGCCGGCATTCCCCTTGATGGAAGCCACCAGCACCACCGCACCGGCCGCAAGGAGAAAGAGAATCATCAGCAAGGGCCATCGTCGCTTCTTCCGCGGCTTGGACCGTTGGCTGGTCGGACGTTGACTGGACGACTTGTCCTGCATCGAATTGCCTGCATCAGATTTCATGGTGCCGTATGCTCCCACATTCCATCCGGTCTGACTTGTAAGACGCCGATATCTCGGAAAAAGCTCATCTTCGCAATCGTATGATCGACCAGCGCGCTGAGCACGTCATTCTGTGCCCGCACGAGCGCATCTTCGGAGTCGAGCAACAGACGCACGGTGCCACGCCCGTACTGAAGCGACAGCTTCTCGACCTCGACGCGCTTTCGAGCGAGATTCAGCCCGATCTGCTGGATCCGATAGCTCTCGGCGGTCTCGGCCAGATCGCGATACCCCTGGCGGACGCCGAGTTTAATCTCATCCACCTGCTCTTCATAACTTCGCTGCCGCTGCTGCAGGGTGATCAGCGACTCGCGATATGCATTGCGCTCCGCTTTTCGGTCCAGCGGGAGGTCGCCCTCCAATCCCAATCGGTAGTTGCCCTCGTCGAACTGCAGGGAGGCAAACTTCGTCTCCGGCTCAGATGCCACGTTCGCACTGCCGATCAGATTGAGTTGAACGCCCAACCCTTTGGCGGCCAATTCCAGCTTCCTCTGGGCATCGTCGAGGCCATCCCGCGTGTTGGACAGATCCAGACGACGGTCCAGGGCCAGCTCGATGGCCTCGACCTCGGTATACTCCGGCTCGCTGATCCCGATGTCCGCCAGCGCCGTCAACTCGTTCGGATCGAGTTCGATGTTGGCATCGGTGGGCAAGGCCAAACGGACCTTGAACGTATCCAGCGTCTGTTCGTAACGTTGACGTGCCGAGACCAGCGCCTGCTCGGTGGTGAGCATCCGCTGTTCCGCCTCGCCCAGGTCGTACGCAGGTCGCTGGCCTACCTCGACCTCCATCCGCAACTGGTTCGTCGACTCCACCTGTCTGGCATAGCTGGCCTCCTGAATCGAGACGGCTTCCCGCTGCTGCAGGACCCGATAGTATTCACTGATGACCGAGACCACGAAGGTCTGGCGATAGCGATTGAAAGTGCGGATTCGATACAACACGTTTCGCTCGGCCTGCGTCAGGTTCTCCCACTCCGACAGGCCGGCGCCGGCGCCCAGAATCGGGAAGGCCAACGTCGATGTGAGCACCGAACCCAGCGACGTCTGCGGGTCTCCTGTCAGGAATCGGCTCCAGTCCAGGGCTAGGCCGCTGGTGACCCGAAGGCCGTTGGCCAGGAGAAACGTTTTGTTGACACCGCCTTCGGCTCCCGCGGTGATGTCTTCACGACCCAGGTTCTTCGCGTAGAACGCGTCGAACGTGCCAAACCACTGCGGCGCATAGCGATGCCGTGTCAGCGTCAGATCCAGTGCCGCCAGGTACAGCGACTCCTTCTGCGATTGATACTCCCGGCTGTATCGCGTCGCGATCTCCACCGCCTCGGCCAGACTCAGTACGCCGCCGGACGGGACCACATCCAGGACCGCCACCTCGTTCGGATCGGCGTCCTGAATCCGGTAGTTGGCCATCTGCCCGAAGCCGTCCTGCCACTTGTCCTCAAGGATCTTGTAGACTTCCTCGTCGGCCTGCGCCTTGTACTGCTCGCGACTGCATCCGCCGGCCAGGCCCAGGACCATACAGAGCCCCCCGATCCACAGACCGCCCCATTTCGACCGACACAACGGCAAGCGTTTTCGCCACTCGGTCCTCACAGATTCATCTCCCGTGAACAGTTTCTGTTACCCTACAGACGAGCCACCCATCGCCGCCGTATGGTGCTCCATCCATTGTATGTGGAGGCACCCCCGCCACAAAGGGTATTTCCGTGCTAATCGACGCTTCCTGT
>JAAYBA010000608.1 GCA_012719085.1 Planctomycetota bacterium | reverse complement strand
GTTCGTGGGCGAGGATGGCTTCGAACTGTTCGGTGGTGAGGCCGGAGAGCGCGCTGGCGGGCAGCAGAATGACGGGCTTGAGCCAGCCGACGACGGTGGGTACGTCGACGAGGGCGGATTCGAGCAGGCCAACGGTGCGCCGGACGCCCAGGCGGCTCGACAGCTTGGCCAGCGCGGCGTGAAGGGGTTCGGCGACATTGCGGACCATGCGGCGTTTCATCCGCTGCAACTGGGCCCAGCCGCCCAGGTGCCAGGTGGAGAGGCCGAAGACGCCCAGCAGCCAGCCCAGGACGAGCCAGGGCAAGGCGGGCTCGAGGGCGGTGGCGATGCGCTGCGTCCAGGGGATGCGGACGGTTTGCTGCGGCGTTTCGAGCGGCGCGGCATCCAGGGGTTCGAGGGGTAGATCGGCCAGTTCGATCACCTCGACGGGAGTGGGATCTGCGGGCGGGGGAGTGAGGATCGGGCCCGCCTCCGCGACGGGCCTCGATACCTCCACGAACGACATCGTCACCAGCGGCAGCGCGACGATCAGCGCCAGCGCCAGGCAGGAGGCAATGTAGCGGACATTCGAACTGCTCCGGCGAAGGCATCGCAGCACAACGGCCAGCAGCAGCGTAACCACCGCCGCCTGCCAGACGAAGTGGATCAGCGTCCAGCCCAGCCGCTCGATCATCTGCTGCGACAGCAGGGTTTCCAGTGTTGCCATGATTATGTTCCCTCCATTTCATCGAGCATCTCGCGAATGCGTTTGAGTTCCTCGGCCGAGACTTTCCGCGCCGATAGTGCCCGCATGACCAGCTTCTCCGCCGAACCGGCAAAGACTTTTTCCAGCACCTCGGCGACGACCTGATTCTGCGTTTTCTCCTGGGAAGCAACAGGGCGGTAAATGTGCTGGCGTCCGGCGTCTTTGCGCGACAGAAGGCCCTTGTCGGCCATGATCTGCATCAGCTTCAGCGTTGTGGTGTAACCTGTGTCGCTGTCTGCGTTTAGGGCTTCGTGGACCTCGCGAACCGTGCTGGGCCCGCGCTCCCACAGCACGCTGAGGATCGCCATCTCTCGGTCCGTCGGTCCGGGGCTCTTATGTCTGGCCATGAGCGTCTCCTGTATCCTGCGTCTTTGCGTCTACCGGTCTCTATCGGCAAAGATACGAAGGAATTCGTAGTAAATCAACGAAAAAATTCGTAGATAGAGTGGATTTTTCACGGGTGTCCGTCGGACCAGGGCAGGCAGGAAGACAGAAAGGCCCCCGCGCCGGTTTCAGCGGCGGGGGCCTTGCAGTTCGATTTGACCAGACCCTATCGGCAGGGCCAGTAGTAGCCGCGGGCGCTGCCGACGGCGTAGGGGTTCAGGCAGATCACCTCGGGGCGTTTGGGAGCTTCCTGAAATTGTTGACGCAACTGGGTTACCTCTTCCCGCAGGAGCCGTAGTTCGGTCTGCAGGGCCGGGTCCGGGCTCGGCACGCAAACCACCTGTGTCGGGCACGGGGCGGGCGGGACCGGTGTCGGACAGGGCACCGGCGGGACGTACATCGGCCAGCGGCGCGGCATCGGTTCGGGGAGGTATTCGGGCACTCGGCGGGCTTCTTCGAGCTGGGTCCGGACCTGCTCCGCCTCCTCTCGGGTCCGCTCGATGGCATGGCGGATCGCCTCTCTTTGCCGGTCGTTCTGTTCCATCCGTTCGGCGACGTGCCTTTGCATCCCCATCACTTCGGCCATGAGGTTGCGGAGTCGGGCTTCGATCTGTCGCAGTTGCTCCTGCGTCATCGCGAGGCGCTCCATATGCTCCTGACGCCGGCGGTCCAGATCGACGAGTTCCCTCTCAATGCTCTGCATCTGCTCATGGATGGCGAGCAGTTCTGCGGCAATCTGCCGGTGACGGTTGGCAAGGTGTTCGCGGAGTTCCCTCAGTTCCATCGCCTGCCGATTCGCCTGCTCGGCGAGCCGTTCTCGTCGGTGGTTCAGTTCTGCGATTTCACCGTCTCCGCCGTAGGCAGGTACGCAGACCGGCTCAGGTCCGGGTTGTGTGACCTGGCTCAGCTCGTGCAGCCTCTGCTCGGTCTGTTGGATCTGCTCCTGGAGCGAATCGAGGTGTCGGCACAGGTCGGTCAACTCCTCCTCGCAGACGTCGGGCCGTCGAACGGCGGTCGGCCGGCGCTCGCCGAACGAACGGGTATGGGCGTCGGCCATCAGTTGGGCGTGTTGATACGTGTACGCGCCGGGTTCGAGCTCGATGATCTGCGATTCGGCCGGTGCATTTGCCGCCGCGACCAATAGAATCGAGAGGCAGCACACGAGCGTCCTGCACCCCAGACGGAATCGTGCATTGGACCTTTGTGTGTGGATTGAAGTGTGGCTGTCCATAGCTTTCTCCTTTCACTCCGTTTGGACATGAATTCGAAACGAGAACGCTTTTCACCACACTCCTCTGAGCATACGGCCCCCCAACGACCTGCGTTCATCAGAACGCCCACTCCTCCTGCGGATCAGACCTCATTGCATGGTATCCCATTGGCGCAGGCATACCTCCATCCTTAGGAGGGGCGCGCTGCCGAGACGCCGTATACCTGATACAGCATACGATGAATGGCCGATTCGTCCAGCGGCTGCTGCGATTTCACAGTCATCAATCCTGATGACATGTGAGTCGCACCGCCATCGGGGCGGCGGCCTGAAGAAACGGGCCCCGAAGCGCAAGACCTCGGGGCCCGTCAAAGAGCCGATTCTTCTGTGTACCTGCTCGGGGGTTACTCGGCCTCCTGCGCCTTCTTGTGGGTGGCGACGATCTGCTGCTGCACGTTCGGCGGGACCGGCTCGTAGTGGCTCAACGACATGGCGTAGCTGCCGCGCCCGCCGGTGACGCTCTTGAGCTGGCTGGTGTACTGCGTTACTTCCGACAGCGGCACCTGGGCCTTGATCACGATGAAGTTGCCGGGCAGCATCTCCTGGCCGACGACGCGTCCGCGCTTGGACGACAGATCGCCGGTGATATCGCCGACGTTCTCGGCCGGGATGGTGACTTCCATGTTGACGATCGGTTCGAGCAGAGCGGGCTTGGCCTTGCTGATCGCGTCGATGAACGCGCCCTTGCCCGCGGCTCGGAAGGCCACTTCCTTCGAATCGACGGGGTGGTACTTGCCGTCATAGACCGAGACCTTGACATCCTGCAACGGGAATCCGGCCACGACGCCGGTCTGCATGACGTCATTGATGCCCTTAACGATCGCCGGTTCGTACTGGCCCGGGATGGATCCTCCGAAGATGTCCCAACTGAACTGCATGGGCGGATCGCTGTTGCGTTCGGCCGGTTCGACGCGAAGATAGACCTCGCCGAACTGCCCGGCGCCGCCGGTTTGCTTCTTGTGTCGGTAGTGGCCCTCGGCCTTGCCGGTGATGGTCTCGCGATAGGGGATCTTCGGTTCCTTGGTGTTGACGGCCAGTTTGAACCGCTTCTCCATCTTCTCAAGGACGATGCGGAGATGCAGCTCGCCCAGGCCGTGCGCCACCAATTCCTTGGTCTGCGGGTCGCGTGTCGTCTTGAAGCAGAGATCTTCCTCGGAGAGCCGCTCGAGCGCGCCGCCGATCTTCTGCTCGTCGCCTCGCGAAGCAGGCTCCAATGCCAGCGAGAACATCGGCTCGGGAACGGCCGGCATACCGAACTTTCCGCAGACGTGCCCATCGTGCACCACGTCGCCGACTCTCAGTTCCTCGACCTTGGCCAGAGTCACCAGATCACCGGCCACGCCGGCCGGAATCTCGGCGTATTCGGCCCCCTGGCTCTTGAGGATGTGCCCTGGACGAAGGCCCTTCTTTTCGTCGTTGTACATCAGGTTCGTATCCGATTTCAGCGTGCCGCTGAAGATTCGGATCGTCGAGTACTTCATGTTGGACTTCGGGTCGAAGCCCACGCGGAATACCAAGCCGGCCAACGGCCCGCTGCTGTCGGCCTTCACCTCCGTCGTAGCCTCACCGTTGACGAATTTGGCGGGGGCCGCTTCGCTCGGAGACGGCGTGCACTGGGTGATCACGTCCAGCAGTTCCATGACGCCCACTTCATTTCGGGCCTCGGTGAAGAGGATCGGCATCACCGTTCCGGCGTTGAGGGCCTTGACGAACACGGAGGCCACCTGCTCGGCGGAGATTTCCTCGCCGCCGAGGTAACGCTCCATCAGGGCATCGTCGGCTTCGATCACGCTTTCGATCAGATCGGTGTGGGCCTGGGCGACGTCGGCTACGGGAGAGTTGCCGCTGCTGTTGGCAATGCAGTCGATGATGGAGTTTCTATCGGCGCCGGGTAAATTGGCGCAGCGACACTGCGAGCCGAAGGTCTCCTGGATTGTGCCGATCAGCTCACCCATCTCGACGTTGTCGGCGGCCATCTTGTTGATGACGATGACGACCGGTTTGTTCGCCTCGCGGGCCAACTGGAACATCTTGCGCGTATTGGTCTCGATGCCGGCGGTGGCGCTGATGACCAGGATCGCGGTTTCGGCTGCGGGGATCGAGGTGATGGCCGGACCGGTGAAATCGGGATAGCCGGGCGTGTCGACGATGTTGATGAGTTTTCCGGCGTGCTCCACATGAACCACGGCCGAGAGGATCGAGTGATGGTGCTCCTTCTCCTCGTCATAGTAATCGCATGTGCTCGTCTTGTCATCGACGCTTCCCAACCGGCTGGTGGCGCCGGTCTTATGGAGCATTGCTTCGGCCAGCGACGTCTTGCCGCTGCCGCCGTGTCCGAGCAGGACCACGTTTCGAATGTCGCCCGTTGCTGTCACTTTGTAACCTCCAAAAAGGTCCTTGACTGCTTACGTCTACCTACCTCCAAAACCAGACATGTTATAAGAAGACCGGGCGGCTTCTCAAGAGGTTTCTGTTCAATTTGCCGACTTCGCCCCGTTTTGCGGCGGAAAAGGCCGATCCCGGCCCCGATGTGTGTCTGCCGTCCGATCAAAGGGCCTGAAGGATGCGGTGGATCCGTTCGTAGTACGGGATCAGCGACGGTGTGATGACGCAACCTCGGCATGTCCAGTGGAACAGAATCGCTTGCTGCTGCATGGGGAACTCGTGGGGGGCATAGGGTTGCCGGACATAATGCGAAACGCAGCAGGGGGGATAGCCGAAAAGGAACCCCTCGACTCTGACCGTCTCGGCAGACTTGTCCACGGGCCGGTCTCGGAAGTGCGCGGCGTAGATCTCCAGATGCATGCAGGTTCGGCTGAAGATCGTCTCATCGAAAGCCTTGCCCAAACGGACTTTTCGTCGAATTCGTTCGGTGTACAGGCCCATCCCGCGCAACGCGATCAATGTTCGGTCGTCGGTCGGCTTCTCCCAACGGCTGAGAGGCTTGATTCCTTCGCATGTCAGCAAGGCCAGGTACGCCAACTCGAAATCGACGGCCTTCAGGTCTCGGATCGTTGCTTGGATTTCCCTGTTGCACCGCTCCGCCACATCCATGAGCTTGCCTCAATCGGTTATTTGGTTGTCCGGCTCGGTTGAGTTCAGCCACCAGTTGACCAACTCGACGAAGTCGTCCGCATCCACTCTGCAATCCTCGTTCAGGTCGCCGGGCGGGTATGTTGTGCCCAGATCCCCGCACTCGATGGGCCATCCGATCGTCTCCAGCAAGGTGGCGACGTCGACGCGGCTGCCGCCATGCAGGGTCCCCAACGAACTGAACGAGCCGTGTTCCATGAAATGCCTTGCGATCTCCGGGACCTCGACGGTCTTACCGGCGGCGGTGTTGACGATCTGCCAGTATCCCATGTTGACAGACTGGCCGCAGACCTCACACCATTCCAGTCCCCTCATCAGGTAACTGACCTTGTATACGCTCACCGCCCCTGACTCGTCCGGCTCGACGGCAGGCAGCCGGTCGATGATCTCGGCGCACCGACGGGCCAATTGCATGCCGTCAGGCACGAGATTGCGGTCCTGATCGACGTCATAGAGATTCAGGCCGGCGGCCAGTTCTTCGCTGTCGGCCAGCAGGTCGCCATCCAGGTCGTTGGCGTCGGGCGCGATCCGCCCAAGCCCTTCGATCCCGTGAGCGAGCGGCAGTTGATGCTCGTTGGACTCACAGGGGAACCGAACGCCCAGCGCCCTGGCCAGCCTGACCACATCGACGCGTCCCTCATGGATCTGGCCGCTGTAGCTGAACGAGCCATGCTCCATGGAGTGCGACGCCATCAAGGGGATCTCGACGGTCAGGCCCAGCGCGGGGTTGACCACGCGGATAACGCCCATGTTGACCGCTTCTCCGCACACGTCACAGATCTCCAGTCCGAAAACGAGCATCTCCTGTTTGAAGGGCTGCCTGTCGTCGGTGACCTGCGTGTGAGACGGCAACTGCGCGAGGGCCCTGGCACAACGCGTCGCCAGTTCGGCGCCATCGGCCACTTCGTTTCTGTTCTGATCGGCTCGGAACGGCAGATAGCCGAGCGCCAGCTCCTCACGGTCGGTCAGAAGGTCCTTGTCGGCGTCTTCGGCCACGGCAATCCGGTGCGGGTCGCAAGCGGGCGTTTCGGCTGACCGGGCCGGGCCAGTGAAGGGGGCAAGACAAAACGTGCCGGCAAATGCGCCCGTCGTCACGATGCGGCGTGCCAGACGACGAGCCGTCCGGATGTGTCTGTTACGCGCCCGTCTGAGCCTTCTCATTGCGGTCCTCCAGTCGCATTCCATCCGGCAGACATTGTCCGGATCGCCTTGAAGTATACTTCATCGGCCATTCGAGGTCCAGACCTCGTGCGAACATCGTAGCACACGGACCGGCGGCAGACGGCGGGGACGCAAAATGCGGGAAGGGTGGAAATTTCCGCCTCCTGTGCCTTCACTTCACAACGGCTTTTATTGGACAATCGTTCGTCTCGATTGGCGGCCGACGCGTCGCGTTCAACATCTTGTGGTCTCCGCGGTTGGCACAAATGCATATCGTGCGCGCGGTTATGGGGCATTGGGAATTTGAACTGGGCCGGCGTTAAAGTAATCGGGTCAATTCTGCCGATATGCCACAAGTCTTCAACGAGAGCCCTGTTCACCATTTAGGATATTTGGGGATGGACAAGAAGGAACTGATTGACCGCATCCGTGAGATCAACGCGACCGCCAAGACCGAGTTTCTTACCGAGTTCTCCGAGAAGGATCTGGCCGCCTATCTCGAGCACCTGATGGAGCTGGAGGTGGAGGAACTGGCGGTCTGCCATTGACGTTCGGTTCCTTGTTTCGCTCCTGTCGTCAGCACGGCGACGGGAGCCGCCGTCACGACCTGCCGCAGGAACATCCCCACAGGGCTTGCCGTGTCCTTTCCCCCATACCCCGCTTGAGATATCGTCGCGCGTAACAGCATAGCCGAATCCTCTTCCTTGTGATGTCCCAAGGCCGGAGCCACAAGCAACGACGCGGTCGTGTACTGCCGACGTCACATCTCCTGGTCGTCCGGTGTCGTGTCCGTGTCCGGGGTCCGTTCATCGGGTGTGGCCGTGGGCGCCGCGCCTTCGAACGGCAATGCCTCGGGTGTATCTTCGCCTGAGACGATGGCGGAGACCCGCGCGACGTTGTTCTGTTTGAACTGGACCAGCGTCGGCACCATGTTGGACGGAACATAGAAAGCGAAGTCGATCTCTTTGACGTTGTCCGGCACGTCGGCGCTCTGGATGGTGATGATCTCCGTCAGTGTTTTTTCCTCCAGGCGACCGCCACGGCCGACAAAGCCGATGGGATGGACGCCTGTACCCCGTCCGGCCAGCGGGTGTTCACTGCCGCCCTTGGGGGTGCAGACCAGACGCAGTTGCGACAGGGTGAACTTGCCGGCGTCATTCAACGCGTTTTTTTTGATCTCGATCCGAACGAGCATGAGACTCTCTCCGGGACGGGCCGGCAGCGGTTTGCCCTCGGCGTCGCGCAGCGAACTGGGGGCCTCCCAGACTCCTCCCTTCGACGGGATGCCGATCGCTGGTGTGCTGGTCCGGATCGACACGTCCTGCGAGCCTTTGATGCGATTCATATGGACTTGATCCAGGAAATTCGCGTGGAGTACTGCGAAGCTCTTCGGGTCTCCCATCGTGGCAAAGCTGCCCTCACTGATCGTTCCGAACAGCCCGGTCACGAACCCGTCGGGGCTGAACAATGGAGCGCTCGGCTTGGACGGGTCCGGATTGCGATCGGCGAACCTCGGGTATGGATACTGGCTTGGCAGTGGGGCGACGGCGAGAGCCACGAGCAGTTGCCCCGTGATGACGTATCCGAGAATCACGCCGCAGACGACCCTGCCGACTCGCTCGGGCCAAAGGCCCATATCGACCTTCTCTTTGCCGATCTGAAGGGCGAACGTTTGCAGCACGGCCAGAGTCAGGACGAACAGCAGAAGGAAGCAGATCGTTTGCGACCATGCGGCAACGCCCGAGGCATAGCCGACGAGCATTGCGGCCAGGGTCTCGAAATAGGCCATAGCCACGAACCCGGCGATGATCGCATTGAAGACCATGGTGATTCCCTGGACCAGGGTCCCCTTGAGGTACAGCAAGGCCGCACAGGCCAAGATGATGACAAGCATTACCAGACTGGCCATTCCACGTTCTCCGATTCTCTGAGGGGCCGGCTTCCGGGGGCCGATCCCGATTCTTGGCTATTGCGCTGCCGAGTTGCTCTGCTGCTTGGCGCTGGCGAGGACGCGCAGCATCTCGTTGATCGAGGTCTTTCCCGCCATCACCTTTCGCAAGGCCTGTTCCTGAAGGTACAGCATCTTGGTCCGGCGGAACTGCATTCCGAGTTCGGGCAACTGTTTGACCTGACGGACCGCGGCGCGCAGTTCCTCGGTCAATACGATCATCTCGAAGACGCCCATGCGCCCGACGTATCCGGTTCCCTGGCAATTCTCGCACACGGACGGCTTGCCCCGCTTGTCGTAGACTTCCTTGCCGGGGCGGTACAGGACCTTGGCCTTCTCCGCCGGCAGATTGAACTTCTTCAACAACTCCTTGTTGGGCGCATATCCCTGCTTGCACTCTTCGCAGAGCGTACGCATCATTCGTTGGTTGCAGATGCCGATCAGCGTTTCGGCGATCAGTTTCTTGTCGCCGACCATCTTGATCCATTTGCCGAGGGTCTGAAGGACGTTATCGGCGTTCATCACGACATACAGCAGTTTGCCGTCCTTGGCCGCAATGCTGGCCATCTGGGCGGTTTCGGCCTCCTCGCATTCCCCGATGCCGACGATGTCGGGTCCCATGCGGACGATGGATTGCAGCTTCTTGGCGTAGGTGGTCGTTCCGGTGTCCGTCAAAGCAAAGACGTTCTGCGTGATGTTCAGTAGTTCGGTGGCCGGCTGTTTCTCAAGGGTGTTGATGTTGTTCAGGAAGGCATCGTGGTTCCTCAGCAACGCGTAGAGTGTGGTCGTGACGCCGCTCTTGCGGGGCCCGGAGATCAGGAAGACGCCCTGGTGCGTTTGTGTCAGGTGTTCGAAGTGCTCCTGCTGGTCGGGGGTTAGCCCCAACTGGTTGACTCGCAGATCGTGCTCTTTCGAGATGTGTTTGAGCCGGACCTGTTCGCCGGCGGTCGATCCGGCGGTCACAACCTCCCAGTCGGCATTCTCCTTCTTGTGCCGTGTGCGGAACTTCCCTTTCTGGGGTTTGCGCCTCTCGTTCGAATCGAGGGCCGCCAGCTCCTTGGCGAAATGGATGAAGTGCTCCATCTGCTCGCGCGGAACGGCGGGCTGCTTGGTTGCCGCACCGTCGATGTAGTACGTCACCTCGTAGTTGTCTCCCTTGGGCGCGAACGTGATCGTGCTGGCGCGGCGCCACAAGGCGTCCGTGAGCAGATCGTACGCCGTGCGATAACCGAAGAACATCGGCGTGCGAGGCTCGGGACTCGGCACTTCGTTGTTGTTGGCCGTGATGAACAGGAAGTTCTCCATCGCCTCGAGCTTCTCCGAGCCCGCGACGAGACTCTTGAGATGCTCGAAGGTGAGCACACGGTTGAAGTCGAGGACACGTGTGTTGCGGTGCCGGACATAGGCCAGGCCGGTGGCTCCGATGGCGAGGAGGAAGATCAGCAGACCGACAATGAAGACCGGGATCAGCCACCAGAGCAGAATGCCCAGGGCCCCGGCCCCGAGAATCAGGCCGACCCACAAGCCGACGTTGGTGTCAACGCCCTTGGCGTCGGCGGCGGACCAGCGGACCAGGAGAAGCCAGAGAAGATACAGCAACACAAAGACGACGAGTTTGACAATCGAGACGTACCCCCCGTACTCGATGGCCATCAGCAGCATATCCGGCATTGAATGCTCCATTACCATAAGGTTACGATCGTATGGCCGGCGACGAATGCGAGCGGGCCGCCCGATTCTACAGAATCCCTCCGGCCGTCGTTCGAATCCCCTTCAGGGCCATTTTCAACTCCTCCGTATTGGGCGCCACGGGATAGGCGTCCTTCGGATCGACCCATCCGTCCTGGATGAGGCGGCAGAGGCTGTCGGTCAGATCCACCATGCCTTCTCTCTGAGCTCCTCGGATGACGCTGGGCAGGTCGGCCTCCCGCCCCTCGGAGATGAGTTTTCGTACGGACGGATTGGCCAACATCACCTCCATGGCCGGCACCCGGCTGATCTCTTCGCGAATGCACGGCAGCAGGGCTTGGCTGACAATGGCCTTGAGGGCCAGCGCCAGGGACTGTCGGACGAGGTCCCGTTCCTCCTGTGGAAACAGATCCAGCAGGCGGTGGACCGCCTGGGAGGCGTTCGTCGAGTGCATCGTTCCCATGACCAGGTGCCCGGTTTCGGCCGCCCGCATTCCGGCCGTGACCGTTCGGGCGTCACGCATCTCACCGACGAAGACGACGTCGGGATCCTGGCGCATCAGATAGGTCAACGCTTCCTCGAAGTTCGGCACGTCGATCCCGATTTCCCGCTGCGAGACAATGGCCTTGTTGTCGTTGAAAAGGTACTCGATGGGGTCTTCCACCGTTACGATGTGGCAGGCCCGTGTCCTGGTGATGTAATCGAGCATCGAGGCGATCGTGGTGGTCTTGCCAGAGCCTGTGGCGCCAACCACGAGAATCAGGCCCTGGTGCGCCTCGGCGATTTTCGCAAGCACCGGTGGCAGGTGCAGGCTCTCGAAGGAAGGCACATGAGCACTGACCCGCCGGCCCACCAGACTGACCAGGCCACGCTGGCGAAAAACGTTAATACGGAACCGATGTTCTTTGCCGATTTCATGCGCGAAGTCGAGCGTTCCGTTCTGTTGGAAGAACTCCCTCTGCGCCGGGCTCATGATCTCGTACGTCAGTTCCTCCATGCGTTGCGGCGTCAGGATCTCCCCGGTGGTGTTTTTGAGCGTGCCCTGTAGCCGGAGCTTCGGGGCCTGGCCCACCTTCAGGTGGATGTCGTTGGCCAGCGTCTTGATGGCGACTCGGAAGTACTTGTTGATCTGAGGTTCGTGGTCGAGGGCCTTGTGGGCGTCCAGAGGTTGGTCTGGTGTCATCGTATTGCGTGCTCCAACAGACGAGAACACCGACCCTCACGCGGCAACAGCCGCAGCGGGCGGACGGGTCACTCGCCGACTCCTGTCTTACGGTAAGATTTGTGGAAACAAACCCTTACAATACTGCATTATAAGACAATCCCGGCCGTTGTCAAGCGTGATGCCTTTGCTGCTCGGCTAATTCCTCGCCCGTTTTAACACGACCTCTGCACGGTGTAGCCGGCACCCTGTCGCAAAGGCCCATAATGCTATTTGTGCCGTGCTTCAGTGCCCGTTGGGGCCGGGACGGACCTTTTGCTTTGATTGCCGTCGGCCTCGACGCTATAGTGCGTGCCGGACGCCCGACGGGCGACGTACTGATAGCGGTGCTGTTTGAGAGTCCCAATGTGACATATGTCCGGCGGTCTGTTTTACCATCTCGGCAGGAAGGTTGCTCCCGGAGTCCGTAAGGCCAGGTGGCTCTGGGGTTCCATGACCGCCACGGACAGCGAACTCGTCCGACTCGAGCATGATGTCGGCGTCGATCTGGCCTGCCAGGCCCGCGAGCAACTCCAACTGGACGCCGATCCGGAGGTCGCTGAGGCGGTCCGGGCCGTGGGGATGCGACTTGCCGAGAAGGTGGCAAACAAGCAGCGCTCGTTCCGTTTCGAGATGTTTGCCGCCGACGAGCCGAACGCCTTTGCGTTGCCCGGGGGGTTCGTCTTCGTCAGTCGTCCCATCGTCATGCTGTCCGAGGGGAATCGTGACGAACTGGCCTTCGTACTGGGCCATGAGATGGGACACATCATCAGCGGACATGCGATCGAACGGATCGTGGCCAATTCGGCGGTCTCGATGGCTTCGCGTGCCACTGCCGTGCGAGGCCCTCTGGCTGGCTGGCTGCGGCGGGTGGGGGTGCAGTTCCTGGAGACCGCCTATTCGCGCGATCACGAGCTGGAGGCGGACAGGTTGGGGGTGCGTCTTCTGGCGTCCGCAGGCTACGACCCCCAGGCCTCGGTACGGTTGCTCGGGCGACTGGCTGAACTGAAGGCGGCGTCCGCTCCGAACGATCTCGGCGAGTACTTCTCCACACATCCGACGTTCGAGATGCGGATCCGCAGCATTCGCCAGTACCTGCAGCGTCGCTGAGTCAGCACCGCACTTTTTCGTCCGGCGCCATTCCACGACGTCGAGGCGGTCAACCGGCCAGGCCGATGGCAAGCATCATGAAGATTGTCACGCTGATCGAGTCGTTGGCCGTGGTTACCAGTGGTCCGGCACTGATGGCCGGATCGATGCCGATCTTTCGGAAGACGAAGGGCAGGAACAGACCAAGAGTCGTCGCAACCATGATGGCGGAGAACATGGCCATGCCAAAGGCGAAGACCAGCCGAGCCGGCTCGATTGTGTTCTGGGTCGGGCGGTAGTGGATCAGGACACTGCATATCACAGCACCTACCAGGCCGCAGGCGGCGGCCACCAGCAGAGCGATTCGCACCTCTCGGCTGAACACGGTGCTGAGCTTCAGGGCCACCAGGTGGCCCGTGGCCAGCCCGGAGACGACGATCGCGGATGTTTGTAGTCCGGCGTTGCCGCTGATGGCTGCGATCATCGGAACGAACGCCGCCGCTGCCAGATAGACTCGCGGATCGCGCGTGCCGAAGAGATTCATGACGATCGCCGTGACTCCCGTGCCCAGCAGGCAGGGCAGCAGCCAGGTCATCCGAATGCGGGCCGCCCGGAACGCCGAGAACGTATCGAGTTCCTCCGGGTCCGTGCCGGCCATGGTGTAAATATCTTCCGCCGCCTCCTCTTCGGCCACTTCGATCACGCGATCGGCCGTGATGCGTCCGACGAGCTTGTGACTCTCGTCCAGGACCGGAACGACGATCAGGTCGTTCTTGCGAAAGACGTTTCGCACTTCTTCCTGGTCCATCTTCGTCCGGACGTAAATCGTGTCCCGGTCCACGAGGTCCCCGATCCGCATGTTCTCGCGGCGCGTCAAGAGAAACCGAAGACGAACCTCTCCGATGAAACGACCGTCGTTGTCCACTACATAGACAGAGTAGAAATCCTCGTCGATCTCCGCCATACGGATCTTCTGGACGGCTTCCGCAATGGTCGCGTCCTCGGAGACGCTGATAACGAGCGGGTCCATGATCCCGCCGGCCGAATCCTCCGAGTATCGCATCAGCTTGTGGACCTGGAGGCGATCCGCCAGAGACAAGCTGCGGATTGCCTTATCCGCGACGTCCTCGGGCATCTCCGCGAGAAGGTCAGCAGCGTCATCCCAGTCCAATTCTGAGAAGACGCGATGGATTTCCTGCTCGGTGAGAATCTCGAAGAGGCGATCCCGGGTAGCCTCGTTGACTTTCTCGAGGACCTCGGCCGCGACGGGAGGCTCCAGGACATCAAAGATCAGACGCCGTCGATCATCGTCAACCACCTCGACGATCTCGGCAATATCACTGGGGCGCCAATCGTACAGCAGTTCGCCCAGCGTAGCCTGCCTGTCCCTCTCCAGGAGCGGGGCGATTTCCTGCAACAGTTCTTCTCGCATTTCACTCATCGTACGAGCGCACACCCCTTGCCGTTGTCGCTGTCTGCGAATGCATGTCGATTCATCCAAGGCGTAGAAGAAGACTCTGTTTGATCCCAAGCCTAATCGAACCGGTGCGTGAGAGCAATGGTATTTGCTCGAAAGCCGGTCAAATCGATGCAAGACTCGATTTTTCGTTGGGATTTTGGTATACTCAAAGAGGCGTCCGCAGTGTCCGTGAGGAGATGTGACAACAGGCCAGGGGGGGGCTATGCGGCGGCCTCGGCCGTCCGATATTCCTTCAGGGGCAGGCGTTCAGGGCCATAGTGATGCCTGTGACGGTGTATTGTGCCACGCAAGGACCAAGCATGTTGAAGCCGATTGTGTTGTACCTAATTCATGGAGTTCTGCTTGCCGGCCTGGTCCATCGGGTGGAGGCGACTGAGGGCTCGACTGGTCTGACAGAGGAGATCCGGCCGGTTCGAACCTTGCTGTTTGTCAACGAGGTGATGGCGTCCAATGCGACGATCGTGACAGACCTGCAAGGCAATTACAGCGACTGGATCGAGATCTACAACGCCGGTCGAACACCCGTGGACGTGGCCGGGATGTACCTGACCGACGATCCCGACAAGCCCACCCAGTGGCGGTTTCCCGACAACGAACCGACCAAGACTGTCATTCCACCTGAAGGGTACCTTATCATATGGGCTGATGGTGGGGATGGCACGCGATGGCTGCACGCGAACTTCAGGCTGGACGCCTCAGGCGAACAGGTCCTCCTGGTCGCCACCGACGGGCGGACCCTTCTGGACAGCCTGACCTTTGGACCGCAGAGTCCCGACGTGTCCTTCGGACGCTATCCGGATGCCGGCGATACCCTGCGCTTCTTCGGCGAGCCGACCCCCGGAACGCCGAACAATGACGGCTATCTGGGCGAGGTGGGTCCCCTTCATTTCAGCCACGAGCGGGGGTTCTACGACGAGCCATTCATTCTGACAATCACATGCCCGACCGAGGACGCCCAAATCCTGTATACCACCGACGGCGCCGTGCCCGACGATGAGATCGGTCGGCGTTTTGCGCCGGGCCGGCCGTATGCCGGACCGATGCTGGTGCGGACGACAATGTGCCTGCGGGTCATGGCCGTCAAGCCGGGATGGAAACCGACCCGGGTCTACACGAATACATATATCTTCAATGCCCCGCCGACCGTTCGCTCCCTGCCGATGATCTCGATCGTCGGCGACTCCGGCAAGTCGCTTTATGAACCCGACGGCGTCATGGCCATCGTCGGTGGCAGCTACGTCAATGGGGTCTGGACCTCAAGCGGGCCCGACAGCCACAACAATGTCCTGAACCGAAGCCTGGAACGGCCCGTCTCCTGTGAGTGGATCATGCCCGAGGACAACGCGGGTTTCCAGATCGACTGCGGGCTGCGCATCCACGGCAGCGACTACACGCGTCCGCGATATGAGCGTCAGAACGGGTACTGGTCGGGATATGGCAAGTTCAGTCTGAGACTCTATTTCCGAGGCCGCTACGGATCGAATCGGCTCGAATATCCCCTGTTCCCCGAGTCGGACATCGAGCGGTTTCCCAG
>JAAYBA010000607.1 GCA_012719085.1 Planctomycetota bacterium | reverse complement strand
GGTCCCCGGCTCAAGGAGCTTGGCATCGAGATCCAGCCGGGTCGGGACCGATGAGTCTGTCATCGACGATGCTGTTCCCCCCGAGAAAAAATCGGACTCCCTAAGGCAAGACCGTTCGCGGGTTGTTATATTGGTGGGGACACGTCGTTTCCCGGTATGGGCTTTTCAGAGGAGCCCGTGAGCGAATGATCTGGATGCAGGCAAGGGAGGACACTATGAAGGCGAAGAGCATCGTGTTGTTGGTGGGGCTGGCAGCGATTCTGGCCGGGCCCGTGGCGGCGCAGGACACTCTCGGCGACCTGGTCGCTCAGGGCGGATATGACTGGCTGGCCGGCCGATGGGTCGCAACGACCGACGAGGGCCAGGAGGTAACGTTCGAGCAGCGGTGGGTGCTGGACCGGCATGCCATCGTGTCGAGCTTCCAAATGGGCGACCTGGCCTATCACGGCCTGATCGTGTACGTTCCCTATCGCGAAGAGATCCTCCAGATCGGCGCCGACAACAAGGGGGGCGCCTGGAGCGGGGTCTGGCGAGATGAGTACGGCACCGCGATCTATCGGATGGAGCGAAAGCAGCCGGATGGTGAGATCCAAAGGGCGGAGATCGTTCACAGCCGGATCGACGCCGATACGTTGAAGGCGACGATGTATCCGATCGAGTCCAACGGTTACCGTGCCTCACAGCCCTGGGCAACACTGACCTACAAGCGCCAGAAGGCGGGGGCCCCACAGGCTGCCGCTCCCAGTGCCGGGTGGACCAGCCGGATGACGCTCGGCGACCTGCTGGCACAGTATGGATACGACTCGATGATCGGCCGCTGGGCCGGCCGCAATGAGCAGGTCGATGGCGAGATCGACGTGCAGTACACGTGGGCTCTCGACAAAAACGCCGTGCTCGTCGAGGCGAAGATGGGCCAATTCGAGTATCGCGGGATGATCACGCTGGCCCCGTCGGGCGAAGAGGTTGTCCAGGTCGGCGCCGACAACATGGGCGGATTCTGGAAGAGCACCTGGACGGAGAGCTACGACGGCGTCGTCAACCGGCACGAGATGCGCCGGCCCGATGGGACCGTTCAGAGGATCGAGCATGTCTACAGCCAGATCGGCAAGGACGGCTTCAAGGTAACCGAATACAGCGTCGCGGCCGGTGGCTACCGTGAATCCGGTTCCGGTAGCATGACAACATTCACACGTCGCACCCCGGAGCCGTCCGGGAAGTAGTCAGGCACACAAGATCGACATCAAGGGCCCAGCCTCCGCTCGGTCGCTGGGCCCTTTCCCTATCCGGCATCGCTCAGAAGCGAAAACGTGCCCCGAACATGTAGATCGGGCCGCCGAAATCGAAGCCCGAGTCTTCTTTCTCAATGTCGTACTGGAACTCGAACAACAGTTCGGCGTTATCGCTGACGGCGACGTTCAGGCCGGCCATAACGAACGGGAAGAAGCCGTCAGCCACGGTGTCCGTGTCCTTGCGACGGTCGGCATACGTGATGTAGTACCCGGGGTAATACGGGTCTTCGATGGTCTCGTAGTACCGGTCGCTCCAGGAATCGAGGAACCAGAAATAGCCGATGCCGGCCCCAAGGTAGGGTCGAAGCGGGCCGTCCTGCCCGAAGGGGTGCAGACGGGCGGCCAGCCGGACGTCGAGAAGCGATAGAACATCCTTGTACGACTCCTCGATCAGGGCACCGTCAACAACCTCGGCGTAGTAGTCTCTGTGCGTGCCCAGCGACGAGCCGCCGACCGACAGGGCGAAATCGAGCCGGTCGTCTGCAAAGAGCTGGCTGGAAATCTCCAACTCATAGCGGGTTCGCGTGGTATCGCGCAGGCTCACCGGACTTTCAAAGGTCTGCACGCCCATTTTGACCGCAATCCCCGGACCGTTGCCGGCAGAGACGCACGCCGCCATCCCAAACAACACGACCATTGCGACAGTTGGTGTTCGGAGATTTCGCCGTATTCGAGGCTCTCTCTCGGCACCATCACCAGG
>JAAYBA010000606.1 GCA_012719085.1 Planctomycetota bacterium | reverse complement strand
CGCAGGTCCTCGCAGGTCAGAAAGCTCTTGAGGTTGTGCATGCCCTGGCCGCCCAGGCCGATGGCGCCCATCGTGAGCCGCTCGCTGGCAGCGGCGCCGGCTCGCACCGTCCGAAGGCAGGTCGTCATCATCGGCAGTGCAACCGCGACTGCACCGTGCTGCAGGATATCGCGTCGTGATATTTTCTTCATGGCCATGTTACCTCCTGGTCCACAGTATACCCTTGTGAGCCTGTGAGCCAAGGGATTTGCTCGCTGCGTGGAGACGTTTTCGGGGCGGACCGCAGGCCTTCGGAGCGGGACCTGGCGTTGCATCGGGGGGAGGGGCGAAAAATGTCGCGGCGGCCATGCAATCTGCATGACCGCCGCTATCACGATACCCAGGTCGGGTTTGTCAGTATTCGACCGGAACAGTGGGCCATCCATCTTCCCACCAGAAGATGATGCCTGCTCCGGGTGGATCGGCGACATCGGCCGGGAACTCAGGCGTCGAGCCGCCGGATGAACCGCCGTTGTTGTTGCCGCTCTTTCTGCTGCTACCCTTGTCGTTGTCGAGTTCGTCGAGCATCTTGTCGACCGCCCGGTACACAAGGAACGTCGAACCACCGAATTCAAACACCGATCCGATCACGCCCTTGTCGGCAAAGGCCGTTTTGTAGTCGTCCATGTTGGCGATGCCCTTCATCTGCACCACGTTGCTGGCCATCTCCAGCGGGACGAGCAACACCCAGTCCAGGGCCTTGTCCGCCTTCTCGTTGTTGCCGGAGATCAGGCGCACCGGAACGCGGGCGAGATTCGTGACCGCCTGCCCGGTGTGTTTCAGCGCTTCGATCAGGCTCTCGATACACATCCCGATCGAGCCGGCCACGTTGTCGAAGTAGCCCCAGGTCAGAGCGTTGCCGATCTCTTCCGTTGTCTTCCACACCCCACCGATTGTCTGCCCTGTGAAGACAAGAGGGCGGATCAGTGGATGGTTGTCGATGTAGGCTTCCTTCTGATTGTCCGGCAAGGCGTTGAATGTGACCAGATCGGCCACGGAGTACAATCCATGACCCAGGCTGGCAACTGTGATCCCCGCTTGCTTTGGGACTCGGCCCGGCTCATCGAAGAAGCCCTTGCCGTCGTTCGCTCGGAACGGCTTGGCACGATCGGAGGCATAGCCCAGCGTGATGATGTTGGTCGTATCCTCGATGGCCAGACCGATGCCGCCCAATGCCTTCTTGAGGCTCTCGCCGGAATCGCGGGAACCTTCATTGACCGCGTGGTTTCTGTACTTGTCCAGGTCGGCGCCGAGCGACCACGCGGGTTCCTTCTCCTCATAGAAATGTCTGGCCTGCGATCCGTTGACTACTGTGCGCGCCGCCTGACTGCCCGGTGTCGGGCCCATCTCGGGGGTTGCGACGGGTGCGGTCGGGACGGTCGGCGCTGTTGGCACGATGGATGCGGCGGATCTGGCCGGTTGGTTCACCGGGACAGGCGTGCTCTGCGGTTGGTTTCCCGCGCGTATCTCTTCCAGTGCGGCCTGAGCGGCCCGGTTCTTGGACGACAGCCAGGTCTGCGTAAGATCGGCCTGCGAGGGTGTCGGCATGGTTTGTGTTGTGCCACCTGTGCTCATCGGACGCGAATCTTGCGCAATGGCCCCGCCCGGCTGGCTACCCCATCCAGCTCCCGCCGGATCCATTGAGGCCGCATGAGTGGAT
Source organism: Planctomycetota bacterium (assembly GCA_012719085.1). GTDB lineage: Bacteria > Planctomycetota > Phycisphaerae > Sedimentisphaerales > Anaerobacaceae > Anaerobaca. Next base: position 4,472 of record JAAYBA010000606.1, on the reverse strand, counting down.
GCCGGCAGAGGTTGCGGTTGGCCGGGATAGATCGTCTCCAGCTCTCCCATTGTTGTGGGAGTGGTCTGGTCGCCAGCCGACGGAATGGTTGGCGCTGCAGCCGCGGGCCATGGCGGTGCTGCCTGTGCCGCGTAGGGATTCTGCGTCGGCATGGCCGTTCCGCCTGGAGCGGTCTGCATCATCTGATTCTGCGGCGTCTGCCACGTCTGGTTCGGTACAGCGGGCTGCTGCTGGGGTGCTGCCTGTGCCGCATAGGGATTCTGGGCGGGCATGGCCATTCCGTTTGGAGCGGTCTGCGCCATCTGGCTCTGCGGCGTCTGCCACGTCTGATTCGGTACAGAAGGCCACTGCTGGGGTGCTGCCTGTGCTGCGTAGGGATTCTGCGTGGGCATGGCCACGCCGCCTGGGGCGGTCTGCATCATCTGATTCTGTGGCGTCTGCCACGTCTGGCTGGGTGTCGCGTATTGCCACGGCTCTTTCCTGGTCGACGGCGGACTAGTTCCCAACAAGCGTGCCCCATCGAGACTCGGCTGTGACATGCGGTCTGCTGGCGACATCCAGGTGCGGGCATCCACCGTGGGCATCGACGTGTCCTGGCCCAGCACCCTGGTCCCATCGAGAGATGGCTGCGATGCCCGCTCGCCGGGCGTCACCCACCCCCGGGGGATCGGCGCGCTTTCAGGCGGCGTCGTTTGTATGGTGTCGCGGTTCTGCGGTTGCCTGGCCGCAGCCAGAGGGTCGAGCTGTCTGGCTCGCTCGCTGGGGCTCATCCAGGTCTGGCCGGTTGCAGCGGACTGAAACCTGAGCTGGGCCATTTCGTTGGCGGCAGTTGCAGCCGGGCCGCTGCCGGGATTCCAACCGAATCTTGTCTGGGTCGGTGCAGGGCTCAGTCCCCGGCTGGTGCTTTCGCCTGGGGAGATTTCTGTCGCCGAGTCGTTTCCGAGCGGAGCTTTCGAACTGTCGGAGGCAGGGGCCGTCGTCGTCTGCGAACTCGACGGACGCCATCCCTGCTTCGGCATCCCTCTTGTGAGCAACTGCTGGCCGCCTGAGGAATTCAGCCGGCCGGCCAGTTCTCTCATGTAGGACTCCGGATCGTCTATTTGCCTGGAGAGTTTGCCCAGTCCTGGATCGGGGTCGGCGGAGGTCTTCTTTTTGCTTTCCTGGGCCCCACAGATCCCGATGTCCATCACCGATGCGGCCGCCCATAGGATCAGGCAGACCAGTCCAATGGTGGCCGATCCTGGCGGAGAGGCTGTGTGCGGTGCATTGGCAACGCGACGCGACACCGCGTCCCGGCGGTTGCCGAAATGAAATCGGCTCCTCGTTTCTGCGCTTTTCACTTTCATCACCCCCCAATTCAGAATCTGCTCGCCCGGCGCGTTTGGCCGAAGCTCGAGATGCTGTGTACTCCAAGAACTCACGCGCTCGGGAACGACGGTCCACGGACAATCGAGCCAGTCGTTTCAATGTGCGTCAATCTGCCGAAGGCCCGCAGTGCGCGCCTATAGACCTTATTCTTCGCACGCCATCCTTGGGAATTGCCGCATCCAGTAGAAGGGTTGTCTTCTATTACCCCCAGTTCGACCCGTATTCTACCAAAAACGAATCGTCGGGTCAAGTACTGTTTCACAGAGAATCCGCGCGGAGGGTGCAGTTGTGCTTATCGGACGACACCTGCCGGACGGTGACTGCTACGTCCGGGGGCCGCTGCCAGCGGATACGGCGGCTCCGAGGCATGGGTCTGTCGAGGCGGACCGCTACTTTGCGGTGCCGATCAGAAAGAGAGCCTTCAGTTCTTCGGGCGATGGCTGACGGCCATATTCGCACAGTTCGAACGCTTCGGCGTGTACGATGCGGGCGCCCTTTTCCGGACCGTAGGATTCGATCAGCTTTTCGCGGTATTTGTCGGCAACACGCCGATCGCGGGCGGCGATGCGCTCACGGACCTGTAGGCGCCGCTGCTCGCGCGCGACCGGATCGGCAGGCACAGGGACAACCGTCTCGAAATTGCCGGTGGCCCACGTGGATTCGATCTGGGATTCGAGCGTCCAGATAGCATCGGCCTTCTTGTCGTAGACCGAGTCGATTCCGACGACGACGGCTGGTTCGAAGGGATTGGGCTTCTGGAAGTTATCGGACAGATACAGAAACACAGGGTTCTTCACGAGCTGGGGCACGTCAGGACAGAAGAAGGCGACCGTGACCATGAAGGCGGCGTCCTGCATCAGGATGCCGGTGTACCGGTGGTCGGGATGATAGTCGTTCGGCCGGTGTCCCATAACGATGTCGGCCTTCCACTCTCGAATCAGCCGGACGAATGTCTTGCGGTTCTCCAGCGTGGGCATCAGCTCGCCGTCGTGAATATCGAGCACCTCGGTCTCGATGCCGAGCACCTTGGCTGCTTCTTTGACCTCGGCGATTCGGCGCCGGGCAAGCGGTCCACCGGCGATCGCCGCGTGACCGATGTCCCCGTTGGTCGTCGAAACGAACTTGACGTGATGACCTTGTGCCGCCCACAGGGCCGCCGTACCGCCGGCCTTCAGTTCGCAGTCGTCCGGATGGGCCCCGAAGACGATGATCCGCAGTTTCCCGTCGTCGGCCGGACCGCCGGCTTGTGCCGCGAGAAGGGCCCTCGGATTCCCAGCCAGCACCACCATCAGAGCACAGAACAGCCCCGTCATCGCTATGCTTCCTCCAATCCGCATCGTACACCTCCTGGCTTCGTATGTGGTTGTATTGTCCAGACCCATGTTTCTGTCCGACCAGACTAACCGAGACGCGCGTTCGGTTCAACACTGTGATTTCGGCCGACAAGCGGTCGAATGGACTATTGTCTCCGGCCGTGAATTCGCTATGCTTCTGGGATTCCGGCAGGCCGAGGTCTGCCGATTCCTTTCGGAGCGTATATGCGTATCAGTTCTCTCAAAGTGCAATGGGCCCAGTTGATTGTCCTGTCCGGAGTTCACTTCCTCGTGGACATGTTCGGCAATATGCTGCCGGCGATCCTTCCGGTCGTTCGCGAGCGTTTTGCTCTGAGCCTGTCGCTGGCAGGTTTCGTTCTGGCTGCGCTGACCCTTACGGCCAACGGCGTTCAGATGCTCACCGGTCACATGCGGGCGGACAGGGACAGACCGCTCTTTCTGCACCTGGGGCTTCTCCTGGCCGCTGCCATCTGTACGATGGCCTTGGCGCCTCGGTCGGGCCTCGGCGTCGCGACGGTTGTGGCGTTGGGGATTGTCAGCGGCTGCGGGATCGCGATTGTCCACCCCGAGGGTCTGCGCGCCGTCCACACGCTGGATCGCATCCCGGCCGCGACCAGCACGGCGGTTTTCATGACGTCGGGTTTTCTCGGTTTCGCCAGTGGGGGTGTGATCGCCGCCTCGCTCGTTTCCCACTTCGGCCTGGCCGGGCTTTATCCCCTGGTCCTGCTGCCGGCGGTCGGCATGGCGGCAGTCGCTCTGTCAGGCGTGACGCTTGCGGTGGAGAGCCGGCCCGGTCGCGACGGCGCGCCGGTCGAAGTTTCGCACCAACTTCCCTTCGGGTTGCTCCTGACGATTGGAGTGCCGGCGGCGATTTCGACAACCGTGATCCTGCTTCTGGTCCCCACCCATCTGAACACGCTCGGCTTTGCACTGACGTTCGGAGGGTTCTCCGTCGCGATGTTCGGCTGGGGCGGCGCCATCGGGCCGTTTGCTTGGGCCGCAATCGCCCGCCGCAAAGGTGACCTGCCGTGCTCGACGCTGGCGTTCGTGTTGTCCGTTCCCTTCAGCGTACTCTACCTGCTGTTCATCGAGAGCCGGGCGGCGGTCGGCTTGCTTTGTGCCACCGGCTTCTTCTCGATGTCTGCTTACATCCTGACCATTACGCTCGCCCGCTATGCCCAGGGCCTGAAACTCGGCCAGCGCATGGCGGCGATCGTGGGCGGCACCTGGGGCATCGCCTACGTCGCGTTCATGGGCCTTGGCGTGCTGGCCGATCATGTCGGCACCGGCGCCGTCCTGAAGCTGACGCCTCTGGGCTACGCCGCGTCGGGCCTGCTCGGTCTCTGGGCCCTCTGGAAGTACCCCGATACCCGACGCCAGGCCGGCGCATCTGTGGCCGAGGCGGCCGCTCACGAGCACCCGCCCGTATAGGCCCGTTCGGACAAGTCGGACGTTGCGGATCGGTCGGCCCGGCCATAGAATGGCGGAGGGTACCGACACAGGTTTCGAAGAATAGTGTATGGGAGGTCGAATCATGGCAAGATGGATTGGCGTGCGACGCGTGGTGCTGGCGGCTCTTGTGATCGGGGCAGTGACGCAGGTGGCGCAGTCTTCTGAGGATGGATTCGTTCCGTTGTTCCCGAACGAAGGGGCGCCGGAGGGCTGGTCGGTGCGCACCTGGAATGATCTGAGCAAACCGGTCGATTCCAACGTCAAGTGGCTCGTCAAGGACGGCGTTCTTCACGGCAGTCCGATGCGAGGGACCTGGCT
>JAAYBA010000605.1 GCA_012719085.1 Planctomycetota bacterium | reverse complement strand
TCCGCAGGCAATTCGTCCGTCGCGCCGCCTAAGATCAGCGGCTTGCCCTTCCAGTAGAACCACAGTTCCCGATAGAGGTCCTTGGCGTAGAAGTCGCGATAGAGCGTCTCGATGGTCCTGGTCGCCGACGAGTGCGTCAGGAAGCAGATCTGCGGCGTCGGCCGGCCTTCGGCTCGCAACTGCCGATAGATCTCGCAAAGCTTCAGATACACCGCGGCATATGTCACGGCATTGGTGACATCGAAGATCACCACGTCGATCCCCGCGTCGGCCAGCATCGAGGCGTGCTTGCGGATCACGTACGCGCTGTCGGAAAGATAATAGCCCAGTTCCGACTGGCCCCAGTGGTGAAACGCGCCGACGGGTCCCCACGCCGGATCGTGCGGATCGGCCTTGAGCAGCTCGGTGATATCGAACGGACCGCCCGTGCCGTGCTGGCCCAGCCAGAGGAAATAGAACAGCCCCACCGTGCGATTGGCCCGCACCGGCCCGCACTCGTCGTGACCCGGCAACTCCCGCCCCAGCGCATCGGTCGCCACCCACGTATCGCTCATCAAATCCCGTGTCGTACCGTCATCCCCAGGGCTCCGCTGCGCTGCGCCTTGAGGCGGCCACGCGCCGTGGGTCAGGGTCAGGAAGGGGGCACAATGGCTGGCGGTCGTCGGGCGGGATGCGTCGATCAGGGCCAGGGCGCTTTCGTCGGGCCAGCGGTCGGCGAGCAGCTCGAAGTAACTGTAGTAATTCATTCCGAGAAGCTTCTCGGCCGGGCCGTCCCAATAGGGGAACGTCTCGGGCCGGCGGCACCATGCGGCCAGCCGGGCGAAGGCCATTTGCAGCGATCGGCCGTTGGGCGCGACGTAGTCGAACAGGTCCACGCCGTTGACCCGCAGGACCTCGCCGGCGATCGTCTGCGGCATCAGCGTGAAATGCGAGTACCACAGTCCGCGTTGCCCGCCGCTGCGACGGACCTCGTGGGGCAGATGCCCATCCTCAGCGATCTGGTCGCGGATGAACTCCTTCCATCGCTCCTCGCAGCGATCCAATAGCGCTTCGTCCTGCAGGTACGCCGCGACCGAGACGGTCAGGACCAGTCCCCAGTTGCCCCAGTTGTTGGCGCGGGCCATCGTGTTCAGCGGCAGCGCCTTGTCGCGCAGGAAGTCGCGGAAGTCGCGCTCGTCCTGGTCGCTCCAGACGTCCGAGCCGCGTAGCAGATCGGCCGCGAAGATCATCGCGGGGAAATGGTAGCTGAACGAAAGGGTCGAGTCGTCCTTGTCGCTGGTGTCCTCCAGATGCGTGCTCCAGGCGCGGACGATCTCGGCTGCCGCCTGCGCATGTTCCGGCCCGCCGCCCAGACGAAAGTACAGCGCGAAGGCATAGGCCGTGTTGGCGTCCCGCATCAGGCCTTCCTTGGCCCGGCGGTGGCCTTCGGCGTCCACATAGAACCCCGGCACATACCACCGGCTCGGAACGCGGGCCTGGTGTCCCTCGTGCTCCTGCACGTATTGCTCCAGGTGCTGCCAGGCCGAGTACGTCGGCTCGACCCGCCCAGCGATGCGCTCGCGAATCGCGCCGATCCGTTGCTCGCTAAGAAATACGCGCCCGCCCACCGGCCTCACCGCCGCCGCCAATACGCCGGCCATAACCAACAGCCGGCCCGCTCGGAAAACCACGCTATCAATTCTCATGCCGCCCATTCTAACGACCCGACCTGCTCCGGCAAACACCCGAATCGGCGCCCGCCGCAGCACCCTGCGCCATTCGTCGTCTTCAGTGAGGGCGAGGCATGCCTCGCCCCTACAGTCGGAATGACAAGGTCAGGGCCTGTGGGGGCGACACGTCGCCTGTTTGTCACCGTGGGTAGGGGCGACGCATGCGTCGCCCGTGCAGGAGGTGCGAAACAGGTGCGGGGAATACCCGGTGCGGCAGTGGGAATAGTCAAAAACGTGCAACACCTTTTTGCGCACAGGTCGTGACATTGAAGAAATTTTACCTGCTGTCGGCGCAAGGACTTGGGGCGGTTTTGGATCGGGGAGTCGCGTTTTTTTTGGTCAAAAACGTGCAACACCCTCCAAGGGTAGAGGCGGGCCTTTGTGGGTGCCCGCGAGTTTGAGGTCCGACAGTAAGGACGAAACCGAGATGGGATTTGAGTTGGATGGCTTCGGTGACGTGCGGCTCGACGCGGACTACCTCGACTGGCTCGTCGAGGCGCGGGCCGCCGAGATCGGCCGGCACTTCGCTCGGCTGTGGGACTACTACG
>JAAYBA010000604.1 GCA_012719085.1 Planctomycetota bacterium | reverse complement strand
GGGTCACCTCGCGGGCGTCGAGCCGAATCCGGACGCCCTTGGCCAGCTTCTCGCGAGCCCGTTCCAGCGGGATCAGTTCCGAGGCGATGACGTTGGGTTTCTCCCGGCGAAAATCGGTCTTGCCTCGCACGAAGACCACCGCATCTTCGACGACCAGCGATCCGAACTGATTGAGCGTATCGGGAAAGAGAACCACTTCCGCGGTGCCCTGAAGGTCTTCGAGGACGAAAACCGCCATCTTCGCGCCGGCGTTCCGCCCGTTCTTGGTGATGTTGTATCGAATCCTCGTGACCATGCCGCCGATGACGACCTGCTTTTCGCCGGAGCTTTGGGCGAGCTGCGCGGTGTTGATGCTCGAATAGTCGGCGATCTCTTCGGCATGATGGCTCAATGGATTGCTCGTGACATAGAAGCCGAGCACCTGCTTTTCGAACGCGAGCATCTGCGGCTCGGGCCACGGCGCCACGTCGGGCAGGCGCTTGTGGTCCTCGGCATAGTCGATCTGGCCGCCCATCTGACCGAAGAAGTTCATCTGGCCCTTGACCTTGTCGCTTTGCAGACTGGCGCCGGTCTCCATGGCCTTTTCGAGCCCGACCATCATCTGGTGACGGTTGCCGCCGAGCCGATCGAACGCACCGGCCTTGATCAGCGCTTCGAGCACCTGCTTGTTGACGGCTCGCAGATCGACGTTCTCGCAGAAATGGAACAGACTCTGGAACCGGCCAACCTTCTTGCGGGCCTCGATGATCTGCTCGACCGCCTTGCCGCCGACGCCCTTGACGGCCGCCAGGCCGAACCGGATCACGCCCGTGCTCTTGTTGTCACCGTCCTTGTAGAGCGGGGTGAAATCGACGCCACTCTCGTTGATGTCGGGCGCGAGGACTTCGATGCCCATCGCCTGGCATTCGGCGATGTACTCGACGATCTTGTCGGTGCTGTCCATTTCGTAGGTCAGCAGCGCCGCCATGAACTCGACCGGCCAGTGCGCCTTCAGATAGGCGGTCTGATATGCCACGAAGGCATATCGCGTCGAGTGGCTCTTGTTGAAGCCATAACCGGCGAACCGCTCGATCAGTTCGAAGATCTGGACCGCCTGGTCCTTGCTCAGGCCTTTGCCCACGCAACCGGCGATGAACCGCTCCTTCTCCTTGGCGATGATGGCGAGCTTCTTCTTGCTGATCGCCTTGATCAGCGTGTACGCCTCGCGGAGCGGGATGTCACCAAGCCGGTTGCAGATCCGCATGACCTGTTCCTGATAGGTCATGATGCCATAGGTCTCTTCCAGAACCTCCGTCATGATCGGATGCGGCAGGGTCCACTTGGCCCCGTGCTTGCGGTCGATGTAGTCCGGGATCAGGATCATCGGCCCGGGCCGATACAGCGCGTTAGCCGCGATGAGATCCTCGATCCGGTCGGGCCTCATCTTCATCAGCAGGTCCTGCATACCGCCCGATTCGAATTGGAAGACGCCCTTCGTTTTGCCGCCCGCAAAGACCGCGAAGGTCTTCGGGTCGTGGATATCGATCTTCTCCAGGTCGATCTCCACACCGTGGAGGTCCCGGATCAGATCGCGGGCGCGGGCCAGAACGCTCAGCGTCTTGAGGCCCAGGAAGTCCATCTTCAGCAAGCCGACCTTCTCGACGGTGGGCCCTTCGAACTGCGTAATGATGTCGTCCGAGCCGGATGCCTTGTAGAGGGGCAGGAAGCTCGTCAACGGCTCATCGGCGATCACCACGCCGCAGGCATGCACGGAGGCGTGCCGCGTAAGGCCTTCCAGCTTCCGGCCGATGTCGATCACCTTGTGGGTCCGCTCGTCCTGCTCATAGGCTTGCTTCAGCTCGGGCTCGATCTCGAGCGCCTTGTCGAGCGTCATCTTCAGATCGTTGGGCACGAGCTTGGCCAGACGGTCGGCCTCGGCCAGCGGCACATCGAGCACCCGACAGACGTCGCGGATGACGGCCTTGGCCTTCATCGTCCCGAACGTGATGATCTGGGCGATCTGCCCGTACTTCTGCCGGACGTATTCGAGCACGCGGGCGCGTCCGTCCTGACAGATGTCGATATCGATATCGGGCATCTCATTTCGCGCCGGGTCCATGAACCGCTCGAACAGCAGGTCATACTGGATCGGGTCCACGTCGCAGATGCCCAGGCAGTAGCCGACGACCGTGCCAACGGCGCTGCCACGAGCCCCGACGGGGATATTGTTCTCTCGGGCGAAATTGCAGAAGTCCCAGACGATGAGGAAGTAGCTGGAGAAACCCTTGCCCTCGATCACGGCCAGCTCGCGGTCGATTCGCTCCTGGATCTCCGGCGTGATCGTGCCGTAGAGCCGCTTGGCCCCCTGCATAACCAGCCGCGTCAGGTAGTCTTCCGGCGTGCTCTTGTCGGCGGGCATGTAGACCGGTGCATGCCGGGCGCTCAGGTCGATCTCGACGTTGCATCGTTCGGCGATGGCCAGCGTGTTGTCACAGGCTTCCGGGACGTCGCGAAACATCCGGCGCATCTCGTCGGGACTCTTGAGATACACGTCCGGAGGATACACCAGGCGGCTGGCGTCGGTGATCAGCTTGCCCGTGCTGATGCAGCACAGTGCGTTGTGGGCCTCGTAGTCCTCGGCGTCGAGGAAGTGCACGTCGTTCGTCACAACCAGGCCGATGCCCATCTCGCCGGCCAGGTCGATCATAGGCTGGCGCACGTCGGGCATCGTATCGTCGGGACTCTCATGATGCTGAATCTCGAGGAAGAAACGGTCCGAGCCGAAGATCTTCAAGAAACTCTCGGCCGCCGCGCGCGCCGCCTTGCGGTCGCCGCGCGCCAGCGCCGTCGGCACCTCGCCGGCCACGCAGGCGGTCGTGCAGATGATCCCCTCGCTGTGCTCGGCCAGCACCTCCTTGTCGATTCGCGGACGATAGTAGAACCCTTCGAGAAAGCCGATGCTGCTGAGCTTCATGAGGTTGCGGTAGCCCGTGAGATTCTCGGCCAGCAGAAGCAGGTGGAAGGCGTTCTCCTTGACCCCGCCGCCGCCGGTCTTGTCGAACCGGCTGCCCGGGGCGATGTACGCCTCGATCCCGATGATCGGTTTGATCTCTGCGGCGCGGGCTTTCGTGTAAAACTCGATCACGCCGAACATGTTCCCGTGGTCGGTCAACGCCACGGAGTCCATGCCCAGCTTCTTGCACCGATCGAAGAGCCGCCCAAACGGGATGGCCCCGTCGAGAAGCGAGTACTGACTGTGCAGGTGTAAGTGCGCAAATCCCTTTTCAGGCATGATTTACAAGTCCTGTAGAAGAGTCGAATCCGTTGCCGCCATGATAGGCCCGCCGCCGCCTGTTGTCAAGCGACCGCTCCCGCCGGCGCCGTGTGAACCTATTCGAATTGGACGTCGAGGGCGATGAATTCGACGTTGCTGTTGCCGTTGTAGTGGTTGATCTGGGCCTCGAAGGCAACGTTGAAGAATTCCTTTTCGAGCATCCGCTTTTCGAGGGGGCCCATGCGGAATCCGACGCAGCGGGCGGCGCCGGTGTTGTCGCTGATGGTGAACTGGAGGTGGTCGCTCTTGGCGCCGACGCGCCTCGGGGTAGCAGCGAGGCGCACGCCCTTGACCGCGAAAACCGGCTTCGGATTGCCCTGTCCGAACGGACCGAGCATACCAAGCTGCTCGACCGCCTCACGGGTGAAGTGCCTCAGCGGGGCCATGGCGTCGATGTGGAGCTTGGCGACGACATCGGCTTCGTGCAGGTGGTCGGCGGCGTACGCCTCGAAGTCTGCGGCGAAGTCCTCGATCCGCTCCGGCTGGATCGTCAGGCCCGCCGCCATCGTGTGGCCGCCGAACGTCGTCAGATGGTCCGAGCACGCCTTGATCGCGCTGAGCAGACAGAAGCCGGGGATCGAACGAGCCGAGCCCTGGGCCGAGCCGCTCTCGCCGGGCGAGGCGTTGATCATGATCGTGGGCCGAAAATACTTATCGACGATCCGCGATGCGACGATGCCGAGCACGCCGGTGTGCCAGCCCTCGGCCGCCAGGACGATGCTGCGCCGATCAGGGTGATTCAACCCTCTGGCCGCCACCATGTCGCAGGCCTGCTTGACGATCTTTCGCTCGCATTGCTGGCGTTGGACGTTCTGGTCTTTGAGGTACTCGGCGATCTGTACGGCCCGCAACTCGCTCGTGCTGGTCATCAACTCGACGGCCAGGCGGGCGTGGCCCATCCGGCCGGCGGCGTTGAGCATCGGCGCCAGCCGGAACCCGATGGCGTAACTGTCCAGGCCCTGCCCCGTCAGCCCGGCCGTAGCGATCAGGGCGCGGAGGCCGCACAACTTACTCTCCGGCAGCGACCGCAGGCCGAAACTGGTCAGGATGCGGTTCTCGCCGCGAAGGTCCACCACGTCGGCGACGGTGCCCATAGCCGCCAGGCTCGTGGCGTTGAGCATGAACTCGCGAAGTTTCGGTTCGAGTCGCGGCCCCCGGCTGAACTCATCCGCCAGGGCCCAGGCGAGCTTGTAGGCGACCATCGCCCCGGCCGAGTCCTGGTTGGGATACGACGCCTCCAGAACCGGATGAACGATTGCGACCGCCTCGGGCAGCGTCGCCTCGGGGGCGTGGTGGTCGGTGACGATCAGGTCCATGCCGAGTTCGCCGGCCAGGGCGGCGGCCGCGAGGGCGGTGATGCCGCAATCGACCGTCACCAGCAGATTCGTGCCGGACTCGGCCAGCGAGCGCACCGCGTCGATATTCAGGCCGTAGCCTTCGTCGATTCGGTGCGGGATGTAGAAATCGACCGTCGCGCCAAGCAGCGTCAGCAGCTCCCAGAGGATCGAGACGCCTGTAATGCCGTCAACGTCGTAGTCGCCGTAGAGAGTGATCTTCTCTTTGGCCTCGATGGCCTGCCGAATCCGGCGGACCGCCGGCTCGATGCCGGGCATCTTGTCCGGGCGGATCAGCTCGGTCAACTTGGGACGCAGGAAGACGCTGCCGTCGGCGGCCTCGGTGATCCCCCGATTGAGAAGGACCTGGGCCACCAGGGGCGAGACCCTCAGCGATTGGGCCAGCGGCGCGACCCGGTCGTCGGCCGGCCGGACCACCCATTCATTCTTCTGCGTCCTTGCCGATAGCAGCATCTGGTCCCCATGTCCGAGGTTTGCAGCGGAAAACAACTTCGCGACGCCCCTTATACCAAAGGCGCCCCCTGGCGGCAAGCACTCATGGCCTGCGATCGGGCGATTGACCGCTCCGGCCGGCGCTGCTATCCTGCCTGGCATCGGGAACGAATCGTCTGTGGCAGGAGAAACCCATGCTGGTCGGAACGATGACCGCTCAGATGTACATGCACGGGATCGGCTCGCTCAAAGAGAAGCGCAGCATCGTCAAGAGCGTGATCGGCCGGCTCCAGAGCCGGTTCAACGCCTCGGTCTCCGAGGTCGACCAGCAGGACAACAAGACCAGCGCCGTCATCGGCATCGCCATCGTCGGCAACGATTCGCAGTTCATCGGCCAACAGCTCGACGCCGTCCTCAAATTCATGCGAAACGACGCCCGCTTCTACCTCGGCCAAGTCGACCGCGAAATCTTCTCATGACGAGGGTGCAGGAAATAGAACAAGCGGAGGGAACGAACGAGACATGCCCCTAGAAGAACCGTCCATCGTAGATCGCCTGGCCGAGCCCGAAAGCCTTCTGGGCATGCTCCAGCGCGGCCGAGGCAAAGGCTACCTCATGGCACTGGAAAGCCCGCCCGAGCAGGTCTGGCCCCTGCTGATCGAATGTATTATCAACGATCCCAGGCTCGACAGACAGCTTGAAGATCGAGCAGAATACTACGCGTCACTAATCATGGCCACCGGCGCGGACCTGGAGCCGTTGGCTACCGATCTCAGAAGGAACGACGTGCGCAACAGCAATTGCACCTGCTGTCTCGGTTTGATCTTGTCAACCGTAGGTTGTCTTGCGGATGAGTTCAGCCATTCAGCCGCTATGGAGATACTCCGCGACTATGTTCCTTTTGGACGCAAGTGGCTCGGGGTCACGCAGGTCCTTGGCGATTTGGAGATGCCCGGTGCCCTCGATGGCATTGACGAGGTGTTGGCACACCGTATCAGCAGCAATCCGGACGTCCATACTGAGTTCGTCCGCGCGGTTGAGAGTGACTGGAAATGGTACTGCAAGCTCGATGAGGACCAAAGGAAAGGCGTTTGCCTTTTGCTGCCAGTCTATGAGCCCTGGCAGACGTTTTGTCGGCGAAACGCACGTTTCGCGGCACTCTTTGCGGAAATGGGCATCGCCTATGATCAACCGCCGGCCCCTTCGAACAAGATGACGGAAGCAGAGATTTCAGAGCTCTCACTTCGCGAGATGTTTGCCTCGGTGGATGAGTCCACCCGAGGCTGTTTCTGGCGGTTCCTGCCTGAGAAGGTCTCGCCGGATGACGAGGACTTTCTGCTCCAGCATGTGGCTTCAAAGGACTGGTGTCGCAGAGTACTAGCTTTTCGGGGATTGGGCCAACTCAGTACACCCAGGGCGTTTGAGGCGATCAAATCATACATCGAGGTGACGACTGATCGCGATCAAGGCGCGCGAAGGTACGCATATATCGCCATTGAAGCGATGCCGCCCGAACTGACCCTTGAGACGGCGCGGGTTTGGTTTCAGAGCGGGAGACACCATCTTCACATCCCGGCTGGCGGCATTCTCGCGCGCTATGCGACACTGGATGATGTTCCCATGCTGATCGAGGAACTGCGGACGCCGGAAACGGTTCGTTGCGAGGACTTTCGCCTCTCCGATGCCCTGGAGGCCTTGGCTCTGTTTGGCGGCCTTGGTCCCATCCCCGAGCTGGAGACGGTCTTTCATGAGGTCGCCCACTGTCGCCAAAGGTATCGCGCGGCCATGGCCATGGATGTCACCGCCCCGGTTCACTTCCAACGCGAATATGCCTTCGAATGCCTTTGGGACTGCCACTATGAAACGCGAACGCTCGGCTGCGAGACGGTCAGTCTCACCGAGCCCGGCGCCCTGGAGCGGCTCAAGGAACTCGCGGCCGACGAGGACGATGATGTCCGCGAAGCCGCCCAAGCCAGAATCGAAGATTTCTAAGCCAGCCCAACCTATGGGTGTTCGGTGTTTGCTTCCGAAAGCCTACGCGTTTGAATCGTCGGGGCGGACCTGGATTCCTTGGCGGCGGGCGATTTCGATGATGGGTGTTGCGGCGTCTTCGATCTACTGGCGTTGGCCGCAGGGGATTGGTTCAGTGGATCTTGTCGACGATGTACTGGGCGCTGAGGAAGACGTCGATGGCGATGACGGCGTAGAGGATGAGCCCTCGCAGTCGCGGCAGGCGGAGCTTCTGGCGGGTCATCGTGAAGATGACCACCATGGCGATCGCCGCGATCAGGTACATCTTGGCGGCCTCGACGAACAGGCGGGCGTAGCCATCCCCTAAGCTGAAGGCGGTCTGGAAGTACTGGGTCGCCAGCAGCAGCGTCGTGATCGCCAGAACACCCAGGACCGTCGCACCGGCCAGAACCCACTTGCCGTCGGAGTAGCTCGCTTCGATCAGGCCCTGGAGCCCGACGCCCGCCAGGACCGACAGGCACACCAGCGGGATGCTCAGCCACAGGATCGGGCTGATCCCCAGCCAGGCGACCTGGGCGGGCGCGAGGAACGACCGGCAGAACGCCAGGGCGAAGCCGCAGACCAGGATCAGCAGGATGCCGTAGCGGCGGGACCGGAACATCATCGCCAGACCGAAGACCAGGGCCGCGACGGGGACGTGATACAGGCCGGGCAAGGTCGTCGTGCGCGTGGCCATCACCAGCGGTGCAACGAAACCAAACAGGTCGGCCGGCTTCGGCGCCGCCTGGATGGGGGCGGCGAACAGCCGGTAGTCGGGGCCGGCGCTGACGCGAAAGAACAGCACCACCGCAAGAAACGGCAGCAATGACAGCAGCAATGCCACCGCACCGCCCCGCTTGCGGCCCAGATAGGCGGCCGGCATGAACAGCCAGGGGATGCCCGCCGCCAGAAGGACGGCGGTCTCGTGGAACCGCGCCAGGGACAGCACGAATGGGCCGAAGCCGTAGACCAGCCCGGCCAAAAACGAGCCGGCGAAGCCGACCACCCAGCGCCGACTCAGGACGAAGCAGCCGACCGCCGCCAGGAAGACGCCGGCAGGCAGCAGCCACTGCCGTGGCGTGAACGCGTCGAAATAGGGCCGATACAGATGAACCGCGAAGACGATGTAGACGATCGCTGCAACGACCAGACAGACCACGTTTTGCGTGCGTCGCGACACGGTCATCGGTGGGCCTCCGCCGGTTGCCCTGCCATCGCCAGAACCGGTTGCCTCGCCCCCGAGAAATCGTTGCCTGCATCGAGAATAGGAGTCGCTCGTTTCTTCAAGACACGGCGCTTATCAGTTCTTCAGGACGACCTTGCCGCTGCCGGCGGTAATCGTCCCGATTCGGTTGACCTTTTCTCCCCATCGCTGGAGGTTCCGGCCGATCGAGTCGGCGAAGTCGGCCGCGACGATCAGCACGTAGCCGATCCCCATGTTGAACACGCGGAACATCTCGTCCTCCTGGACCGGTCCGGCCTTCTGGAGGAACGGGAAGATCTTCGGCCGCGGCCAGCTCGATTTCTTGAGCACCGCGTTGCAGTCCTTCGGCAGGATGCGCGGGATGTTGCCGACGAGGCCCCCGCCGGTGATGTGGGCCATCGCATGGACGACGCGCTTGACCTTGTATTTTGTCAACAGCTTGACGATCGGCTGCACGTAGATCCGCGTCGGCGTCAGCAGGGTCTCGCCGACCGTCGTGCCGTCGAGTTCGTCGAGCACGTCGTTCATCTTCAGGCGGGCCTGCTTGAAACAGATGTTGCGGGCCAGTGTGTATCCGTTGCTGTGCAGGCCGCTGGAGCGCAGGCCGAGGATGACGTCGCCGGGGCGGACCTTCTTGCCTGTGATCGTTTTGTCCCTCTCGACGACACCCACCGCGAAGCCGGCCAGATCGAAATCGCCCTTGCGATAGGTGTCGGGCATCTCGGCCGTCTCGCCGCCGATCAGGGCACAGTCGGCCATGCGGCAGCCGGCGGCGATCCCCTTGACCAGCTCGGCCACCAGGGCCGGCTCGAGCTTGTGAAGGGCCACGTAGTCGAGGAAGAACAGCGGCTCGGCGCCGATCACGAGCATGTCGTTGACGCTCATCGCCACCAGGTCGATGCCGACGGTGTCGAACTTTTTGGCCTTGGCCGCCAACTGGACCTTGCTGCCGACGCCGTCGGTGCAGGCGACGAGCACGGGGTTCTTGTAGTTCTTCTTGAAGAGCTTCTCGTCGTAGTCGAGTCGAAACAGACCGGCGAAGCCGCCCGGCAACGCGATCACGCGCGGTCCGAACGTGCTGGCCAGGCTGGACTGGATCCGCTCGACCATCTCGTCGTTGGCGTCAATATTGACGCCCGCCTGCTCGTAGCTGACGTACTTACTCATGTGTGGTCGAAAAGTCCTCGAACATCGTCATCTGGTAGTGCTCCATCGTGAACTTGTTCAGGGCGATGTCGATGGGAATCCGGTACTTGCCGCTCCAGCAGGCGGTGCAGTAGTGATCGGCCGGCAGGGCCGCACACGAGAGCATCCCCTCCAGAGACAGATAGCCCACGCTGTCAACCTCGAGGAAGTCCCTGATCTCATCCAGGTCCCGGTTGTTCGCCAGAAGCTCTTCTTTGGTGGGGAAATCGATGCCATAGTAGCAGGGATAACGGATGGGCGGGCAACTGACCCGCATGTGGATCTCGGTCGCCCCGGCCTCGCGCAGGGCGCGGATCTTGCCGCGGGTCGTTGTGCCGCGCACGATCGAATCGTCCACGACCACGATGCGCTTGCCGGCGACAACCTCCTTGATGACCGCCAGTTTGAGCCGGACCGCCATTTCGCGCAATCTCTGGTCGGGCGCAATGAATGTTCGACCCACGTAGTGGCTGCGGACGAAACCCATGTCGAATGGGATACCGCTCTGCTCGGCGTAACCGATCGCCGCCGAGGTCCCGGAATCGGGCACCGGAATCACCACGTCGGCCTCGACCGGATACTCCCGGGCCAACTGCCGGCCGAGCTTCTTGCGCAGCTCATGGACGTTCTCGCCGAAGACGAGGGAGTTCTGCTTGGAGAAATAGACGTGCTCGAAGATGCAGTGGGCCGGCGTGATGTCGCCGCGCCGGACGAAGAAGCGGCTGTGCAGGCCCTTGGCGTCGAGTCGGACGATCTCGCCCGGTTCGACTTCGCGAACGTATTCGGCGCCGATCGCATCGAAGGCGCAGCTCTCGCTGGCGACAACGTAGGCGCCCTGTTCGGTCCGTCCGATGCACAGGGGTTTGATGCCGTAGGGATCGCGTGCGGCGGCGATGTGATCGGCGAACATGAACAGCAGCGAATAGGCGCCCTGGAGGTGGTTCAGCACGTGGCCGAGCGGGTCCGGTTTGGTCTGATGCGTCGGCTTGGCCAGCAGATGGACAATGACCTCCGTATCGCTGGTGCATTTGAAGATGCTGCCGTAGGCCTCGTATTCGTCTCGCAGCAGTCCGGCGTTGATCAGGTTGCCGTTGTGCGCGACCGCCACCTGGCCCCGCGAGTACTCGGCCAGCATGGGCTGGCTGTTCTCGACGTTGGACGAGCCGGCCGTCGAGTACCGCACGTGGCCGATCGCCATCGAATTCGCCAGCTTCTCCAGAATTCCCGAACCCGTGCGAAAAACCCGCGAGACGTTGCCCATGCCCTTGTAGCACTGGATAAACTCGCCGTCGCTGCTGGCGATGCCCGCCGCCTCCTGGCCCCGATGCTGGAGACTGTGCAGGCCGTAGTAGGTCTTCTGGACCGCATCCGGGTCGCCGAAAATGCCGAAGAGCCCGCACTCTTCCTTTTTC
>JAAYBA010000603.1 GCA_012719085.1 Planctomycetota bacterium | reverse complement strand
AGCAGGTAGCAGAAGGGCGCTCGGATCGTGTATTGGGGCAGCGTCTTGAGCGTCGAGACGATCAGCCGAACCGGATTGAGGCCGCGCACGTCCTCGTACATCGCCACGCCCAGCAGGGCCATCGGCAGCACGAAGCCCGCGGCGCCGCACAGGACCCACAGGATCGCATCGGCTCGGCGGGTTTCCGCGTGGTAGATGATGGCCGGACCGAACGTTGCCAAAACGCTCGCGACCACGTAGAGCGCCTGGCCAATCATCTCGGTAAGCCCCGGCGTCTCGCCGATCGTGTCGGCCGCCCGAATCTGGCCTCGCGCGCTGTCGCGAATGCACTCGCAGACGTACCAGTTCATGTACAGCAGGAACACCCCCATCGACCCCCAGAACAGCACCAGCACCAGCACCCAGAACACGATCGCCGGCCTGAACGCCAGGGTCAGGATGCCGAGGAACTTCGTGACCGCCTGCAGCACCAGGGGCACGCCCACGCAGACCGAAAGTGTCATCAGGCCAGCCCGATTGAGCGGATAGAGAAAGATGTCGATGAACCAGGGGAGCCTTCGTTCGGGGACCTCTTCAGGTTTGGCCAGACGCCCCCCAAACGCGTTAGCGAGCTGAGAATAGGCGGCGTCGCTGCCGTCGGTTTTCGTCGCCGTCGCCGGGGCCGCCGGGCCTGTCAGGTCAAGCAGATCGGCATTATGCGCCGAGATCTTCGGAATGGTCAGCACGTTCTTGCACTGCGGGCATCGGGCCTCTCGGCCTGCCTGGACATCGTCGGCCGTCAGCTTGCGGCCGCAGGTTGTACAGCGAAACTGCATTCGGTGCCGATGGACTCCCGTTTCGGACCCGACGCGGACATACCATTCCTGTCTAAGACGCTCGGACCGCTTGGATGTTAACCCCAATCCGGCCGGATTTCCAGGCGGTTGTCCCTGGGACGCCGACATGATACGATAGTTGATGTGTGACAGGTATTCATCTTATGTTCCGAGATAAGGGCCAATCGCATGAACGATCGACGGGACCGCAGGACCTGTATTCTGAACGTCGTACTGTTTTGTCTTCTGGGCCTCGCCGCCGACGGCCGTGCGCAGGGGACGCGGGCCGACTACGAGCGGGCGATGAAGCTGCGCGAGACTACGGCCAACAAGGTCTTCAAGGACCGCGTCACGCCCCACTGGCTGGAGGGCAACACCCGCTTCTGGTACCGCAACGACCTGGCCGACGGCAAGCGGCAGTACATTCTCGTCGATGCCGAGGCGGGCTCGCGGCAGCCGGCGTTCGACCACGACCGTCTTGCGGCCGGCCTGGCCAAGGCGACGGGCAAGGACCTGCTCGCCGACGAACTGGCCATCGACCGATTGATCTACGATCCATCGGGGGCCGAGCTGGCGTTCAGCTACGACGGCAAGTGGTGGCGGTGCGATCTGGACCGCTACGAGGTCGAGGCCTCGCCGAGGGACGAGCCGGCCAACGCCTCGCTGCGGGCCTTCTCGCGGCCGAGGCCGAGCCGGACCACCGGCGAGGAGACGTCCATCACGTTCATCAATCGGATGGAGGCCGACGTCGAGATCTTCTGGATCGATTCGGAAGGCAGGCGACAGCGCTACGCCACCGTCCGTCCGGGTGAGCGGCATCGGCAGCACACGTTCGCCGGGCACGTCTGGCTGGTGGCGAACGCCGAAGGCGGGACCGTGGCGGTCTTCGTCGCGACCGAGGCGGCCGGTGACGCCGTGATCGACGGCGAAACGACCGGCCGCGGCGACGCGCGGGATGAGCCGAGGCGAGTCAGGCCCGGCGCGCAGTCGCCCGACGGTAAATGGTCGGCGTTCATCCGTGACCACAACGTCGGCGTCCGCCATGCCGAGACCGAAGAGGAAACGATGCTCACCGACGACGGCAGCGAGGAAGACGCCTATACCGATCGCTTCTTCTGGTCGGGTGATTCGGCTCGGCTGGTCGTGCTGCGGACGAAGAAGGGCGACGAGCGGACGGTCTATCTGATCGAGTCGTCCCCTCAGGACCAGTTGCAGCCCAAGCTCCATGAGATGTCGTATCTCAAGCCGGGCGATCAGGTCGCGATCTCCAAGCCGCACCTGTTCGACGTCGAGAACAAGCGTCATATCACGATTGCCGATGAGCTGTTCGGCAATCCGTGGAGCGTCTCGGAGATCCGCTGGTTGCCCGATTCGCGCCGCTTCACATTCCTCTACAACCAGCGCGGCCATCAGGTGCTGCGGATCATCAGCGTGGATGCGGCGACGGGCAAGGCTCGGACCATCGTGGACGAGACGAGTGGGACGTTCATCGACTATGCCGGCAAGCAGTTCAGCCACTACATCGACGATGCGAACGAAATCGTCTGGATGTCCGAACGCGACGGCTGGAACCATCTCTATCTCTATGACGCCGACACAGGCCGGGTGAAGAACCAGATCACCAAAGGCTCGTGGGTGGTGCGGAATGTCGATCGCGTCGACGAGGCCAGGCGACAGATCTGGTTCCGCGCCGGCGGCGTGCGTCCCGAGCAGGACCCGTATTACATTCACTTCTGCCGGGTCAATCTCGACGGCACGGGCCTGGTCGTACTGACCGAAGGGGATGGGACACACGACGTGACGTTCTCGCCCGACCGGCGATTCCTCCTCGACCAGTGGTCGCGCGTCGATCTGCCGCCGGTGACGGAGCTTCGCAGCACTGAGGACGGCCGTCTGATCTGCGAGCTGGAACGGGCCGATGCCGAGGCGCTCCTGGCGACCTGGTGGCGGCCGCCCGAGCGGTTCGTCGCCAAGGCCCGCGACGGTGAGACGGACATCTACGGGATCATCATCCGGCCGAGCACGTTCGACGCCGGTCGCACGTATCCGGTGATCGAGCAGATCTACGCTGGACCGCAGGGGGCCTTCGTGCCCAAATCGTTCGGGCTGCATACGCGGCAATACGCGATCGCGGAATTGGGATTCATTGTCGTGCAGATCGACGGCATGGGAACCTCCAACCGCTCGAAGGCGTTTCACGATATCTGCTGGAAGAACCTGGGCGATTCGGGCTTTCCCGATAGGATCCTGTGGATGAAGGCGGCGGCCGCCAAGTATCCGTACATGGACCTGACGCGGGTCGGCGTCTACGGCGGCTCGGCGGGAGGGCAGAGCACGCTTCGCGGCCTGTTGGCGCACGGCGATTTCTACAAAGTCGGCGTCGCCGATTGCGGCTGCCACGACAATCGCATGGACAAGATCTGGTGGAACGAGTTGTGGATGGGCTGGCCGCTCGGCCCGCACTACGAAGAGCAGTCGAACGTTACGCAGGCCCACCGGTTGGAGGGCAAGCTGCTGCTGACGGTGGGCGAACTGGATCGCAACGTGGACCCGGCGTCCACCATGCAGGTGGTCAACGCCCTGATCAAGGCGGACAAGGACTTCGACCTGCTGATCGTCCCGGGCGGCGGTCACGGCGTCGGCGAGACGCCTTATGCGAGCCGGCGGCGCATGGATTTCTTCGTGCGACACCTCCTGGGCGTCGAGCCGCGACACGAACCGTAAGACGGATCGTCAGCTCGCGAGGAACTGCTTGAGGTCGTCGATGTCCATCTCGTGCCAGGAATCGGGCGTCACGTACAGACTGACCTGCGACTCGGCGCCGAAGGCCTTGTAGATCGCGCGAAGCTCGGCCAGGGCGGGTTGCACGGTCTCGTTGTAGGAGGCCGAGTTGTTGTCGGGTCCCGGCGTGTCCAGTTCGCCGTAGTGCAGTCGGATCGGACGCGGCGCGCTCAGGCCGGCGATGTCGCTGCGATCCATCCAGTTCAGGATGCCCGGAATGCCGTGCGCCGGCGCGTTGTAGCAGCGCGAGAAGATCCCCTCGAACGAGCCCATCGTCCCGCTGGCGTAGATCGTGCCGACCCGCTCACTGAAGACCGGATAGGTCATCGCCACGTCGCCGCCGTAGGAGATGCCGGCCACGTCGATCGTCCGCACGCCGCAGTGCTCGGCCAGCCACATCTCCCATCGCAGCAGGTCCTCGATGGTCTGGCCGATCACCGTCTTGCCGAAAAGGAACGCATCGGAGATCAGGGTGAACTGCCGGCCCCGCTCGGATCGCCAGTAGTCCAGGCAGGTGCGGTCGTCGCCGAAGGCCATGTCGCCGAGCGGGCCGAAGCCGCGTAACGCCGGGCACAGCACGAGATGGCCGGCCTGGGCCAGCCGCAGGGCGAACTGATGGTGGTAGTCGTCGCGCATCCCGACGCACGGCTCGACCGCGCCATGGCCGTGAATCGCCATGACGGCTCTGTCGCTTCTTGTCGGTGCACTGTGCGACAGCAGGTAGGCAGGAATCGAGAGGTTCTCATCGACTTGCATCACCCACGCCTCGATGCGGACGCCCTGATGCTCCATCGAGCGGACGAGCGTTGCCGCACATGGCGTCGGTCTGGAAAACCCGAGCAGTTCTGCCAGTTTGTCGCGGCAGGCCTTCTTCCACTCCTGCGGCGTGCCTTCGAAACCAGCGAACGACAGGCGT
>JAAYBA010000602.1 GCA_012719085.1 Planctomycetota bacterium | reverse complement strand
TCCGTTCGGCTTCATGAGCCTGAACGTTGGCCTAACCGTGTTCCACGCGGGCGAGAATGTTCTCGGCGCTGAGATATCAGCCGGTCGCGGTCTTCGGCAAAGTGGTTTCTGTTGCGTCGGGCGACGCGGAGGGTGTACCCTGTTCAGCAGGGTCCCGATGTCCATTGGGATTGGATGGTGTCGATTCGTACCACGATGGAAGGGCCTTCCCATGCATCAGAGCAGATCACGCGTCGGACGCATCGCACTCGGTCTCGTAGCCGGATGGCTCTTTGGCATCTCTGCGGCCCAGACGCAAGGAGGGGCCGACGACATGGTGCAGTTGCCCGCTCGAACGGTCTATCCCGCGAAGGACTGGAGGCAGGCGACGCCGCAGTCACAGGGCGTGGACGCCGCGAAGCTCGACGAGGCCGTCGAGTACCTCCGCGCCAATTCCGGGCCCGACGGCGTGAACCAGGTATTGATCGTTCGCAATGGCTACGTCATCTGGCAAGGCTCCCAGATCGACAGAGTACATGGCATATGGTCATGTACGAAATCGTTCACCAGCACCGTACTCGGCCTGCTGATCGACGATGGGAAGGTGGCGTTGGATACGCCGGTCGCCGACTACGTGACCGAGATGGCTTCGGCGTATCCCGAGGTGACGCTGAGGCATTTCACGACGATGACCAGCGGCTATCGTGCGGTGGGTGATGAACCTCGCGGCACGTACCGGCACGGTCCAAGTCCGACGCCGTTCGATCCGTGCGATGCGCCGCTGTTCGCACCCGGCACGCAATATGCCTATTGGGATTCGGCGATGAATCAATTCGCCAACGTTCTGACCCGCATTGCCGGTGAGCCGATCGAAGATCTGTTCCGTCGGCGGATCGCTGAGCCTGTGGGGATGGACCCGAAGGAATGGCGATGGGGCCGCTTCGATCCGATCGACGGCATCGTCGTCAACGGCGGTTCGGGCAACGCGAACAGGCATATTTTCATCTCCGCGCGGCAGATGGCCCGACTGGGCTTGCTGTTCCTCAACGAAGGGAACTGGAACGGCCGACAGTTGATCGGCACCGAATGGGTGCGGATGGCGACCCGCCCGCAGGTCTCCACGACGATTCCGCTCTGGCCGGACAGCGCCGCCGACGGCCGGGGTGTTTATGGCTTCAATTGGTGGACGAACGGAGTCCGGGCCGATGGAACCCGTAAGTGGCCCGGTGTGCCGGCCGGCGCCTACTCAGCCAGCGGCTACAACAACAATGAGATGTTCGTCGTTCCGACATGGAACATGGTGATCGTTCGCCTGGGGCTTGACCAGAACCAGCTCCACCTGACCGATGGTGTTTACGCAGAGTTTCTCCGAAAAATCGGGGCGGCCCTCAAGGAAGGGGCGGGCGACGAGCGATGAAGGGTGCAGGAGGGCGGGGGAGTTTTGTGTTTGGGCTGATGACAACCCTCTGTTAGCATAGCGGCTGATGTCGGTCTTTTGCAGAAGTCCAATCAGAAGAAGGAGCGGACCATGAGAGTGTTGTGGGTGGTATCCATGGCGGCCCTGTTGGCGGTCGCGGGCTGTTCGAGTGCGGAGAAGTCCGTGTCGAAGGCGGACGCGGCGATCGAGGCGAAGGTCCGCCGGATGGTGGCGAAGATGACACTGGAGGAGAAGGTCGGGCAGATGACGCAGCTCACGCTGGAGGCGTTCGCCCAGTCGGACAAGGACGGCTACCTGACGCTCGATCCCGAGAAGCTGCGCAACGGCATCGTCAACCATCACATCGGCTCGATCCTCAACTGCGGCGGCCAGGCCCGCACGCCGGAGAACTGGCAGGAGATGATCGCCCAGATGCAGGAGATCGCGGCCAGGGAAACGCGGCTCGGCATCCCGATCCTCTACGGCATCGACTCGATCCACGGGGCCAACTACGTCCTCGGCGCGACGATCTTCCCGCAGAACATCGCGATGGCCGCCGCCGGCAACGTGGCGCTGGTGGAGAAGGCCGCCGAGATCACGGCGATGGAGACGCGGGCGGTGGGCATCCCGTGGAACTTCAACCCCGTTCTGGATTTGGCCCGCCAGCCGATGTGGCCGCGCGTTTTCGAGACGTTCGGCGAGGACGCGTACGTGGCGTCGGTCATGGGCGCCGCCTACATCCGCGCCCAGCAGGGCGACGACCTTTCGCGCAGCGACAAGGTGGCGACCTGCATGAAGCACTATCTGGGCTACAGTCTTCCGCGTTCGGGCCGGGACCGCACGCCGGCCTACATCCCCGAGCGAGAGCTGCGGCAGCATTACCTCAAGCCGTTCGCCGCCGCCGTCCGCGCCGGCACCGTCACCTGCATGGTCAACTCCTCCGAAATTAACGGCGTGCCTGTGCATTCAAGCGATTTCTATCTGACCGAGCTGCTGCGCGGCGAGCTGGGCTTCGACGGATTCGTTGTCAGCGACTGGGCCGACATCGAGAACCTCTACACCCGTGAGAAGGTCGCCAAAGACCGGCGCGAGGCGGTGAAGATGGCGGTGATGGCGGGCATCGACATGAGCATGGTCCCGTACGACTACAGCTTCTACGACACGCTGATCGAGCTGGTCCGCGACGGCGAGGTGCCGATGTCGCGGATCGACGAGGCGGTGGCCGACATTCTCCGCATCAAGTTCAAGCTGGGCCTGTTCGACAAGCCGTATCCGAACAAGAACCTTCTCGGCTACGTCGGCCAGGAGTCCAGCCGCAAGGTGAACCTGCAGGCCGCACAGGAAGCGATCACGCTGCTGAAGAACGAGCCGAAGACCCTGCCGCTGGCCAGGGACCGGAAGGTGCTCGTCACCGGCCCGACGGCCAACCTGCTTTCGGTGCTCAACAGCGGATGGACGATCACGTGGCAGGGCGACAACGAGGCGCTGTATCCACAGGAGAAGTACACCATTCTCGAAGCGATCCGCGCCAAGATCGGCGAGGACAACGTCACCTACGTCAACGCCGTGATGTTCGACGAAGAGAAGGACATTCCCGGCGCGGTGGCGGCGGCGCAGAACGTCGATGTCATCGTCGCCTGCCTCGGCGAGCCGGCATATTGTGAGACGCCGGGCAACATCGACGACCTGACGATGAGCGAGCCGCAGGTCAAGCTTGTCAAGGAGCTGGCCGCGACGGGCAAGCCCATCGTGCTGGTGCTGGTCCAGGGCCGGCCGCGCGTGATCCGCACGATCGTCGATGACGCGGCCGCGATCCTGACGGCGTATTGTCCCGGCATGGAAGGGGGCCAGGCGGTGGCCGACGTGCTGTTCGGCGACGTCAATCCGAGCGGCAGGCTGCCATACACCTATCCCCGCTTCGCCTCCGGCTTCACGACGTATGACCACAAGCCCAGCGAGAACACCGCCGAGAACAAGTTCCATCCGCAGTGGCCGTTCGGCCACGGCCTGTCGTATACGTCGCTGAGCTATCGTGCGTTGCAGGCCGACAAGAGCGAGATGACGCCGGGCCAGACGGTGCGTGTCACCGTCGAGGTGACCAATACCGGCGACGTGGCGGCCAGGGAGATCGTGCAGTTGTATCTGTCGGACCTGGTCGCTTCGGTGACTCCGGCGGTCCGGCAGCTCAAGGGTTTCCAGAAGGTGGATGTCCGGCCCGGACAGACGCAGACCGTTCGGTTCGAGCTGGGCTGGGACGACCTGGCCTTCATCGGCCGCGACAACAAGCCGATTGTCGAGCCGGGCCAGTTCAAGATCAGCGTCGGCGAACTGTCGGTCATGCTCACCGTGCCGAAACCCGCGAAGTGAAATGTATCCGGCCGATTGGGCGAAGTGCTCTTCATCCGTCCCGTTGGTCCGTTGAGTCCCTTAGGTCCTTTGACTGTGGTGCTATGAAGACATATTTCGACTGTATTCCCTGTGCGATCCGCCAGGTTCTCGATTCGATTCGCATGACCACCGACGACGAGGCGATGCACGAGAAGGTGCTGCGCGAGGCGCTGGGGCTCTGGCACGACATGGACATGCGCGAGAGCCCGCCGGCGATGGCCCGCAGAGTCCACCGCATGCTCCGCGAGATGACGGGCGTGGCCGATCCCTATCTGGAGGTCAAGCAGCGGTACAATCGCCTGGCGATGGAGATGGTCGGCGATCTGGAAGAGACGGTGGCCGGCTCGGCCGACCGCTTTGAGACGGCGGTGCGCCTGGCCATCGCGGGCAACGTCATCGATTTCGGCGTCAACTCGACCGTCGATGAGAGCGTCGTCGAGGGCGTCATCGCCCGCTCGCTGACCGACCCGCTCGATCTCGACGCCCTGGTCGAATTCAAAGTGGCGATCGCCGAGGCGACGGACATCCTCTACCTGGGCGACAACGCCGGCGAGATCGTCTTCGACCGGCTGCTCATCGAGCAGATGCCGCGACAGAAGGTGACGTTCGTCGTGCGCGGCGGGCCCATCCTCAACGATGCGCTGATGGCCGATGCCGAGATGGTGGGCATGACCGATCTCGTCGAGGTCATCGACAACGGCGCCGACGCGCCGGGTACGATCGTCGAGATCTGCTCGAAGGCCTTCCGCAAGCGGTTCGAGAAGGCCGACCTGATCGTCTCCAAGGGCCAAGGCAACTTCGAGACGCTCAACGACTGCGAGCGCGACATCTTCTTCCTGCTGCGCCCGAAGTGTACGGTTCTGGCCCGGCACCTCGACTGCGAATTGGGCCGCCAGGTCCTGATGCGCAGCGGTATCCCCTTGTCGAACGAATCGTGAAAGAGAGAGAATAGACCTATGCCGATCTTCGAATACCGATGCGAACAGTGCGGGCACGTGATGGAAGTGCTCCAGAAGAGCCGCAAAGCGGCAAAGCAGATCTGCGCCAACTGCGGTAGTAACGACATGAAGAAGCTCCTGTCCGGCTTTGCCGTCGGGCAGGGCAAGGCGTCCGGCGGCTCGACATGTGATTCGTGCGAAGCCGGTCCCGCCTGCGGCGCCGGTGTGTGTCCCGGCGGCATGTGTCCTATGTCGTAAGACGGCGCCGTAGCGCCGAGCGATGCGATCCGTTTGGCAAGTATGTGGAGGATACGATCATGTCTCGTGCGATGTCCTTGCCCCGTGGCGTCTGGACGATTGTCCTGGCGTTTCTTCTTCTTATCGCGTCCTCGGCCATGACGTCGGCGGCGTCGAGCGATGCGCCGTCGCGGCCTGCGATGGCGCCGTTGAATCGCTTCCCGCACATGGTGCAGGAGTATTTCGTCGCTCAGGTCCGGCAGATCGAGCGGCGGAACGACTACCGGCACGCCGCACTGGAGAGCCGACAGGACGCCGAGGCGTTCGTCCGCGACGTCCGCCGGCGAATCGACCTCTGCTTCGGACCCTGGCCCGAGAAGACGCCGCTGAACCCGCGCGTCACAGGTGTGGTCGAACGCGACGCCTACACGATTGAGAACGTCATCTTCGAGAGCCGCCCGGATTTCCTCGTCACGGCCAACCTCTACATCCCCCAAGGTCGGGCCTTCCCGCTGCCCGGCGTCGTCGGCACCTGCGGCCACTCCACCACGGGCAAGGCGGCGGAGGCGTATCAGGCCTTTGCGCAGGGTCTGGCCCGCCAGGGCTACGTCGTGCTGATCTTCGATCCGCTCGGCCAGGGCGAGCGGCTACAGTACCCCGATGCGAATCTCACGAGCGAGATCGGCGTCGGCGTTCGCGAGCATCTCTACGCAGGCAACCAGCAGTTCCTCGTCGGGGAGTTTCTCGGATCCTGGCGCGCGTGGGACGGCATCCGCGCGCTCGACTACCTGCTGACGCGAAAGGAAGTCGATCCACAGCGGATCGGCGTGACGGGCAACAGCGGCGGCGGCACGATGACGACGTGGCTGTGCGGCGTCGAGCGGCGCTGGACGATGGCGGCGCCTGCCTGCTTTGTCACGACGTTTCGACGCAATCTGGAGAACGAGCTTCCCGCCGACACCGAGCAGTGTCCGCCGCGGGCGCTGGCCTACGGGCTGGACCACCAGGACTTCCTGGCGGCGATGGCCCCCAAGCCCGTCATCATCCTCGCCAAAGAGCAGGACTTCTTCGACGTGCGCGGCGCCGAGGCGGCCTACGCGAGCCTGCGGCGTCTGTATCGCCTCCTCGACGCCGAGGACAACATCGGCCTGTTCACCGGGCCGACCGGTCACGGCTTCTCGCAGGAGAATCGCGAGGCCATGTACCGCTGGTTCAACGGCGTCACGGGCGTCAGCGATGCGCGAAGCGAGCCAAACCTGACGATCGAGCAAGATGAAACCCTTCAGTGCACGCCTCGCGGCCAGGTCTGCGAGTTGGATTCGCGGCCCATCTACGAGTTCACAAGGGCCAGGTCCCAGGCACTGGCCAAGCAGCGGCCGAGCGAATTGACCCTGAGCCAGTTGGCGCCGCGTGTCCGTGACGTGCTGGGTCTGGGCGAGTCCGACGGCAGGTCCGCGCCCGAGTATCGCATTTTGCGAAACTGGCGGTCGCGGGGCTATCCGAAGCCGCGATGGACGGCCTATCTCGTTGAAACCGAGCCGGGGATTCACGCGGTGGTCTATCGTCTGGGCAGCGAGCAACTGCTGTCGCGCCCCCGCGCGACGACGAAGCGGGCGGTCCTGTACGTCGCACATCTGTCCAGCGACGCCGAGTTGCGGGAAGAACCGCTGATCGCCGAACTGATCGCTGCCGACCCGGATACGGATTTCTATACCGTAGACGTCCGTGGGATCGGCGAGTCCAGACCCGATACCTGCGACGAGAATTCCTACTTCAGTCCTTACGGCAGCGACTACTTCTACGCGATCCACTCGATCATGCTGGATCGGCCCTACATTGGGCAGCGAACGCACGACGTCCTGCGCGTCCTCGACTGGCTTGGCGAGGCGGGCCACAACGAGGTCCATCTGGTGGGCAAGGGCTGGGGTGCGATCCCCGCGACGTTTGCCGCCGTGCTGAGCGACCGCGTCGCGCAGGTGACGCTCAAGAACGCGCCGATGTCGTATTCCGAGATCGCCGAATCGAAGACCTACGGCTGGCCGCTCTCGACGCTGGTGCCGAACCTCCTCGCGTCGTTCGACCTGCCCGACTGCTACCGCGTCCTCGCGCCCAAACGCCTCCGCCAGATCGAACTGTGGAACGCCGACGCCAAGCCCGTTTCAGCGAACTGAACGGAAGGCGCAGCGGCCTCGTCAGAAGTCCCTCGTGTCGAGGTACAGTCGTTCGGGGTTGATGGCGCACGGTTCGACCAGTGGCTTGAACAGCAGCCGGGACCGGAAACAGGCTTCTACGCGCAGCAAGCGTGCGAGTCTGCCGACCGAGAACGCCTCGCGGATAGCCGGATACTGCCGGTCCGACGGACGCATCGGCATCGTCAGCCAGTGCACGTTCTCTTCCTGGGCCTTGTTGTGGATGTGGCGGAACACGTCGCGCAGCAGCCGGGGCGCCTCGGGGCCCTTCAGGACGGGCTCGCCGATCCACCATGTCGAGATTGTCTGTTCTCGTGCAGGAAGATGAGGCAGGGCGACCAGCGGCCGGATGGCGTCCAAGAAGCGGCGAAGGGGGCGCAGGCAGGCGGGCACGAATTCGGCCACGTCCCGAAGGACGGCGCTGTGGCTGGACTGTGTCACAGCAGCGAACGACGACCCCTGCTGGGCGAAGTGCATGGCGAAGCGGCAGGCCGCCGGATAGCGTTCCGGACCCGGTGCGAACAGGTCGCACGTCTCGAAGAACCGGTCGATGCGCTGCGCGACAGTCTTGGCGGAACGCTCGATCGTGACATCCACGCGACCGGGACGTTGTCGGGTGACGGGCACGATCCGTGTCTCGATGCGCCCGATCGGTTGCAGGGCGAACCTGCGGGTCAGCGGCATCACCGATGCGTTGTCGGTCATGACGATGGCATACACAGCCGCCGCACCATCGTCTCTCGCCGCCTGTTCCGCCCGGGCGTGCAGCGCCGACGCGATGCCGTGACGCCTCGCCTCAGGCGCCACCCGCAGACCGAACAGGTAGGCCGCCCTGGCGGAGTGGCCCCCAAGACGCACGTCCTTGATCGCGGCGGATAGGATGCCGACGATTCGGCTCCCATCGTCGGCGACGAATGTGTGGCAGCGGCGGTGCATCCGGCCGTGGCCGGCCAGTTGAGCGTACTTGCGCCGGACGCGAATGCCCGGACCTGCGGTGAAGTGCAGGTCCAGATCGCTCTGCCGCTCTTCATCCTGGGGCTCGTAGGGTCTCACGTCCATATCGGTGCTTCTTCCAATCGCGTCTGGTCTTTGCTCCGGGCAGTGGCGAGATGCCCTTTGGTGGCGTGTCGCAGACCTTCGGGGACGCTTGGTGTCTCAGTTCGGACCCTCGCATGGATCTTCCGGAGGCCGCGCCGGCGGGCAGCGATCTGTCCAGGAGCCGGTCGATGGCCCTGTGTGTGGCCTGGTCGGCCGGTTCGGAACGGACCACGGAGTGGATCACGTCGCAGCACCAGGCCATGCAGGCGAGGTTGGCCTTCTGGCTCGGCAGATCGAATCCGAGCGTACGGAGGACCTTGTGTTGGGCCAACGGGCCGACGACGACCACCAGGGCCACGAAGCTCGTGACCAGAAACCCCGACAGGAATCCCAGCAGACCCGCGGCGAGAATGTCCATCGCCTTGGGGAACGGGACGCGGAACTGGCCCGTCAGGAACACGTAGGACACGCCGCAGAGCAGGGCAAAGCAACCGCCGGCCAGCGCCGCCAGGCTCAGCATCACCCCGTAGGCCGACGCCTCGCCGCCGGTCGGGACACGGTCGGCAACCAGCGGCGCCAGGAAGATCGCCAGATAGATCGAGACCACGATGTTGAACAGAAGGCACCAGCTCTGATAGAAGCCCATACGCACCCCCAGCCACACGAATGCCCCGCCGACCAGGATGGCGATCCAGAACACCATAGAGCTACCCCACGACCCGCTTGAGTTCTTCCAGGCTCGTGACCCCGGCGACCACCTTCTTCAGTCCCTGCTTTCGGAGATGGATTCGGCCTTCCCGGTTGCCGTCGCCCTGTGCGGCGACGCCGAACGACTCACCGGCGGCGATCCGGGCCTTCCCCTCTTCGTCCACGATCAAGAGGTCGGCGATGGCGGTCCGTCCGAAGTAGCCCGTCCCATCGCACTGACGGCACCGCCCGGCCTCGTAGATGCCGGAGTAGTCGATACGTTTTCGTTGGAATTCGGCGATCTGTGCGTCGCGGAGCGCCGCAGGCCGCCGGCACCGTGGACACAGGCAGCGAAGCAGCCGCTGCGAGAGGATCAGGTTCAGGCCCAGCGACAGCAGCAGCCGTGAGACGCCCAGGTCCATCAGGCGGGCGATCGCGCTGGCGTTGCTGTCGCAGTGCAGCGTTGCCAGGACCAGGTGCCCGGTCTGGGCGGCGCGCAGCGCGATCTCGGCCGTCTCCTCGTCGCGGATCTCCCCGACGCAGATCACGTTTGGGTCCTGACGCAGGACGCTGCGCAGCGTGTTGGCGAAGGTGATCTCCGCCTTGGGATTGATCTCGATCTGGCTGGTCTGCGGCAGCATTGCCTCGATCGGGTCCTCAACCGTGATGACGTTTCGCGTGAGCCGGTCGATCGCGTTGAGCATGGCGTACATCGTGGTAGTCTTGCCGCTGCCCGTCGGGCCACAGATCAGGATCATCCCCGAGGGTCTGCGCAGGGCCTGCTGGATGATGGCGTTCTGCTTGTCGGTCAGGCCCAGGTCTGTCAGCGTCTGCGTGGCGGCGTCGCGATTCAGCACGCGGATCGAGAGCTTCTCTCCGTGCAGCGTGCCGCTGCTGGCGACGCGGAACGAGGCGGTCCGATCGCCTCGCCGGGCCATGAACGCCCCGTCCTGGGGCCGCCGCCGCTCCGAGATGTCCATCCCGGACACGGCCTTGATGCTGTTGACGACGGCCTGGCACGTCTCGGCGTCCAGTTCCTGCGCGTTGCGGAGCACGCCGTCGATTCGCAGGCGGATGCTATACATCGATTCACTCGTCGGGTCGATCAGAATATCGCTGGCCCGGCGTTCCAGCGCATCGGCGACGATGGATTCGCTCAGGTCGAGGACGCGGGCCTCTTCGCGTTTGCCCTGGCCGTGCCCGTAGATCTCGTCCATCGTCCGGCCCGACGAATCGAGCAGATGCAAAGACGCATCATCCTCCGGGCGCGCGGCGCGCATCGCCCGCAGCCCGGCCACCGCATGCTTCAGTTGCTGCTTGAGCAGATCGAAGAACGGACTTCGGTTCGACCGGCTCTTCCGGGCCGTTTCGATGATGACCAGACTCAGCAGCACGATCGGCCCGGCCACCAGCGAGACGATGTTGGCCACCGTCTTATACTTCTCCGGCACCAGCAGACCGAACTGCACCTGCAGGACGCAGTACAGGCACAAGTAGACCCACGCCACAAGAAGGAGCAGCCGGAGGGGATGGAACGGAAGGGCCAGAGCCGCAGGCATTGAAACGGCCTCGCCGCCCGCCTCAAGAAACAGGACTCCGATAGCACAGAAGGAATCGAACATCGACACGTAACCTCGCACCATCCGCTCGCGTTGCGTGAACCACTGATCCTTTGTGCAGAATACAGGGTCGGGCCGGTCCTGGCAAGTCTCGCCGTCGGAAATCTTCTGCGTATGTCCCCGGATCGCGTTCGCGTCGGGATCAGGGCTTTTCAAGGTCTTCCAGGTCGGAATCGAGCGCATCGAGATCGATGGCGCTGTCGGAGGCGTCCAGATCGGCGAAGCTGTCGTCGAGTCCGCCGGACGGTGCGCTCTTGGCGGGCTTGGGAGCGGGCTTCTTCTGCTTGGCCGTCGCAGCCTTCTTCGGCGGTACGATCTTCTCCGGCTTGCCGTCGATCTGGCAGACGAAGATCAGCGGGCCGATCCGGATATAATCGCCGGCCTTGACGGGGCTGTCCCCGTTGACCCGTTTGTCGTTGACGAACGTCCCGCACGTCGAATCGAGGTCGCGGATCTTCAGGGCCTCGCCGTTCTGCTGAATCTCGCAATGCCGCCGCGACACGCTGGGCAGGGGGATCCGCAGGTCGCAGTCGTGCCGCCGTCCGAGGATCGTGACAGCGCTGCGAAGTGAGAAGGTTTTGTGTGCTCCGCCTTTCTTCAGGAGCACCAGATCGGCGTTCATCCGGCCTGCCTCCACTGAAGTTCACCGAACACCATAACATCCCTATTCTACCACAGAAGCCGTCCCATAACAACGATATAATTC